>DATJGV010000297.1:0-11380 GCA_035494575.1 Pyrinomonadaceae bacterium
AAATCCGGGTTCACCGCTACCGGATGGCCAACTATCGATAGCATCGGCAGGTCCGAGATGCTGTCCGAATAGGCGTAACTTTCCGACAAATTCAACCCCTCACGTTCGGCGTATTCCCGTATCCACTTTGCTTTTGTCGCGGACGCCATCACGGGCGGCAGCACGCGTCCCGTTGCGTAGCCGTTCACAAACTCCAGGCGGTTCGCAACGTAATCGTCGATTCCTAAGTGATCCATCAGCCGCTGTATCGTAAAATCGAGAGCTCCGGTCAGCACAATCTGCCGCTGGCCGATCTTTTTGCCCTGAGCGATAAGCTCCGGCGTGCCGTTATAGATCGCCGGTTTTAAAACTTCCTCAAAGAGCTCATCCGAAAAATATCGCAAACGGTCCTGCGAAAACCCCTCGTAGCTCTTAAAAAAAACTTCGTTGAAAACGTTTCGCGAATATAGATCGGTGATCCCGAAAAACGGCAATTTCGCAAGTGTTTCGGCGCTTTTCTTAACGGTCTGCCACACGCCCTGCTGTCGCTGCGCGTAAAAACCCAGCGTATGCACCAGATTTGTGCTCACCAGTGTTCCTTCCAGATCATAAAAGGCCGCCGCTCTGTCGTTTCTGTTCATACCGTCGATGTGTTAAATTTCTCTTTGGGTTGACGATTTCCGAATATATCAGAATGCGGCGTGTTTGGGTAATTTTTGGCGGTAAGAATGAATAAAGTTTACATTTTAATTACAATTGTAATTACATCGTGCCTACTCACATCGTGCTCCGCAACCTCAACATCGGATTCGCTGCCGAAACCTACTCCAGATCTGCCTATTGCCGATACTTTAGCCAAGGCCGACGCCCTTTACAGACAGCGCGAAGACGTTGCTAAGGTGCGCGAGGCCGTAAACCTCGTCGCGCAGGTTCGCAACCCCGACGACCGCAATTTTGAGGTCGAGGCCGCTTACGCAAAGTACAACTGTTTTCTGGGCCGCGAAACAACCGACGAAACAGAAAAACAAAAAGCTTTTGACGCCGGCGAAACGTCCGGAAAGATCGCTTCGCTCCTGCGGCCGGACAAACCCGACGGCTATTTCTGGTTCGGCGCAAACCTCGGCGAAGAATCAAAAATGAGCCCCGTCACCGTCGGCATCAAATCCGTCGATGACATCCGCGAGGCGATGAACAAGGTGATCGAGATCGACCCGGGTTTTCAGGGAGCGAGTGCATATGACATCCTGGCCCAGGTCGAACTGAGCACAAGGCTGTTTGGCGGAAAGGCCGAAAAAGCTGTGGAGTATCTCGAAAAGGCGATCTCGATCGAAAAAAATAATACTTATCTTTACCTGCATCTGGCACAAGCCTATCTAGCCGTAAAACAACCTGAAAAGGCGAAAGCGCAGCTAAACCGCGTTCTGACGATGAAACCCGACCCCGACTATCTTCCCGAACACAAAGCCGCCGTCGAAGAAGCCAAGAAAATGCTCGCCACAAAATTCTGATCCATCGCGGCCTCCACCAAGGCGTGCATAAACGCAAAGGGCCTTAACCGAAGGCGCTTGCGCTAGCGATGCTGAGAATGTAGATTTCTTTTAACATATGCCAGTTTCCGAAGACGAATTTCGCTCCGCGCTTTCGCGGTTTGCCAGCGGTGTGACGGTGGTCACTACAAAAGACAGTGCCGGAAATTTTCACGGCATCACCGTGTCGTCGTTCTGCTCAGTGTCGCTTAAACCGCCGATGGTGCTGGTCTGCATCGAAAAAACGACCGGCAGCCATTATGCGTTTAATGAGTCGGACCATTTTGCGGTCAACATTCTCGACGTTTCACAAAAAGAGGTCTCGGAGCGGTTTGCATCGACGATCCCGAACAAGTTTGAAGGCGTGGAATTTGAGCTGAACATTGAGGAAGTGCCAGTGCTCGCTGGCTGCATCGCCAATCTCGAATGCCGTTTGCGAATGGCCTGGGACGGCGGCGACCATACCATATTTGTCGGTGAGGTCGAAAAAGTAACAGTATTCCCGGGCGACCCTCTAATCTATTTTTACGGCGATTACCGGCAGATCGCGGAACATTGAATTGAAGTTAGATACCGAAAAAAATATTGATCGCGGCGTCCGAGCTGTCGCTCTTTTTGAAGCAGCAAAAGGGTCCGTTGTGCTCCTTGCCGGGTTCGGCCTGCTCGCCTTGCTTCACCATGACTTGCAGGCAATTGCTGAACATCTCGTCGAACTCTCGCATTTAAATCCCGCACACCGTTACCCGACGATCTTTATCGACGCAATGTCGAAGATGAACGATTCGCGAATAATGGCGTTCGCTGCATTCGCCGGCCTTTACGCGACCGTTCGGTTTATCGAGGCGTACGGCCTGTGGCGTTTGCGGGCCTGGGCCGAGTGGTTCGCGATCGTATCGGGCTCGATCTACGTTCCCATCGAAATTTACGAGGTTTTTAAACATGTAACCTGGCTGCGGGTTACGGTGTTGATAGTCAATCTGGCAATTGTCGCTTATCTGGTATATGTTCGCATTTGGATGAGAAAGCATCCTTACCACGAATCGAAATCCGACGCCAAAAGTGATTAGGCTCCTATTTTGACTCTGCACACCGAAAACCGACAAAATCCCTTGCTCCATCCGGCGGATGCGAGTCACGATAAGTTATCCTCAGATTAAGCGGCGCTCCGCCCCAGCTTCCACCTCGGATAACGCGGCGAGCGGTCACTTTATAAAAACTATCATCCAGAAATAAATCTCCCCCGGCTACCGGATTTTTTTGAGGATCGCTGCTGTATGGCCCCCACTCGTCCGCCGTGAACTCCCAGACATTGCCAGCCATGTCGAACAAGCCATAGCCGTTAGCCGGATAGGTTCCCACCGGTGTTGTTGTCCTTATCTCGCTTCCCAAATAATTGGCCCGTGTTTTATCAACCGGCTCATCTCCCCATGGAAAGGTTTTGTTGATTAGACCGCCCCGCGCGGCATATTCCCATTCGGCCTCGGTCGGCAGACGTTTCCCCAAAGACTGACAATAAGCAACAGCCGCATACCATGTCACCCTAACAACCGGATAGTTTGCCTTTCCTTTTGGAAAGTCATCCCCTCTCCAGTCCTTCAGGTAGTTTCCGTTATTAAACTGCTTAGGAATTCTTCTGGGGCTCCATTGCGGATATTTCTTTATGAATTTCTTAAATTCGGCATTCGTCACTTCGTATTTATCCAAATAAAACGAGCCAATAGTAACGGTATGCTGCGGACTTTCGGCCTGAATAATGTCAGGATGTTTTTTGACGCCAAAAGCCTCGGCGATCTCATCGACCTTGGATGCATCGGTTCCCATTTTGAAAGTTGCGCCCGGAATAAACCCCATTGACCTGAGGCTGCTCTGTCGAGATTCGCTATCCGGTTGCTTGCTGTGCTGTGCAAAAACTACAAACGGAGCGATAGCGAAAATCAGATAAACAAAGGCTACAAATTTCATATTTGAAGACACTCGACAATTCTGAATGTAAAACACTACCGCGGGGAGGTTTGTGACAAGATAGGACAAAACCCACCGAAATCCTTTCTTACTTTTCAACAGCCAATATTTCCCTAAGATCGTCCCCACTTAGCTGATAAACCTCGCTGCAAAACCCGCACGACATAACGGCGCCGTTGTCCTCGTCGAGCATCGATCGGACCTCGTCGGGACCGAGAGCGGCGACCATCGCGACAGCGCGTTCCATCGAGCATGTGCAGCGAAACTCGACTTCCCTTTCTTCGAGAATTTCAAATTCGATCTCGCCGAGCGCCATTTTGATCAGGTCCGCCGGAGTTGCGCCTTCTTTAACGGCAAGGGTCAAATGCGGAGCGTGAGCAATTGTGTCCTCGATCATCGTTACGATGTGTTCGTTGACGCCGGGCATCATCTGCACCATTACGCCACCCGCGGCCGTAACGAACGGCGCGCTGTTTTGCAGCAGCACGCCGAGCAATACGGCGGACGGTATCTGTTCAGATTTTGCAAGGTAAAATGCGAAATCTTCGGCGATCTCACCGGACACGATCGGTACGGAACCCACGTAAGGTTCGCGATGCAGTCCGATGTCAAAACCCGATTCGCGAATGATATAAAACGTGCCTTCGCCGATAATGCCGCTTACGTCAAATTTTCCGTTCGATTTTGCAGGAATCTCCACATCGGGGTTTTTAACGTAACCGCGAACGTGTCCTTTTTCGTTTGCCTCAGCAATTATTCCGCCGATCGCGCCGGTGCAATCGATCTTTGCCGTAAGCCGGTCAAAATCCTTCAGGCTCGCACCCATCAGGGCAGCACCCGTTAGCATTCGCCCAAGCGCCGCTGAAGCTGTCGGCGAGGTCTGATGCCGTCGAACAGCCTCGGTAACCGTTTCAGTCGTAACAGCCGCGATCAACCGAACCGTGCCATCCGCGGCAGTCGCGTGTATAAGTTTATCCATATTTCAAGTGTCCAAAATGAGGGCGAGAAAATCAATGTCAGTACCACCTGCGGCAGCAGGTGGTTGAATTTTAGATTTTTTGAACGTGGATCTAACGGATCGCACAGATTTGAACGGATCAGAAAATCTCTTCCATAAGAAAACATTCTAGCTTTGTTTGATCCGGCCTTTTCCGCTCAATCCGCCTGATCCCGCGTTCAAAAATAAATCTTTGACCAGCGATTGCTAACCTAAATTGTCACTTTAACTTATCCTTATAGATTGTTGTCCTTATTAGAATTACTACAACATATTGTGCATTTTTTTGTTGACAATCGAACTCGCTCTGGTCTATATTGGCCTCACTTGAGGAAGGATCTTTTACTGCGAACTCAAGCCCGGCAATAACAAAATCTAACCCGATTTCAATTCTTAAATACTACTTTGAATGTTAAAATAGTATTAATTAGTGATTCGTGTCCGAATATAAAAACGCGAGGAGAAAATACGCATGAGCACAGTTTTTGAGCCGATCAAAACAGGTGGATTTGCCGCAAAAAACAGCGGTTCCGACGGAAACAGCTTCGGTACCGCCCGCGGCCGCGAAATGAAGCCGCTGGGTCTGAACGCCCAAAAGGTGGTCGCGAAGCGGTACTCGTTAAAGGACGAGAACGGCGAGGCGATCGAGACTTGGGCCGATATCGTCCGCCGTGTCGTTGGGCACGTTTCGCGTGCCGAGACCGATCCTCAAAAACAGAGCCAGTTCTACGACCAGATGACCGCGGTGATGCTCGACCGCGAGTTTGTCCCGAACACGCCGTGCCTTGTTAATGCCGGAAAGCCGAAGGGCCAGCTCGCGGCATGTTTTGTGCTGAACGTGCCGGACTCGATTCAGGGAATAATGCAGCATGCCGAAAACGTCGCGATAATTCACCAGACGGGTGGCGGTACCGGGATGACGTACGAATTTTTACGTCCCGCCGGCTCGATGGTCAACTCGACTCGCGGAGTTGCGTCCGGCCCGGTCAGCTTTATGAACATCGTCAATCAGACGACCGAAGTCGTAAAGCAGGGCGGCGTGCGGCGCGGCGCGAACATGGGTATTTTGAGCATCGATCACCCTGACATTTTGCGGTTCATCCACGCAAAAAACGATCAGACGAGCCTGACTAATTTCAATATTTCCGTTACGGTAACCGACCTGTTCATGGAAGCCGTTGACAGCGGCACGTGGTTTCAGACCGAGTTTGACGGTGAGCCGTGGACGCAGCCGGTGTTCGACCCGGTAACAGGTTCCGATTATGTTGTTTACCGCCGTCGGGACGGCACCACTGCGACATTTGCCGATAAGTTGGCGTTCGAAACTGCGAATCTTTCAGATTGTGAGATCGAGCGGCCGCCGCTGGCGGGAATGGTGTTTGCACCCGACATCTGGAACCGCATCATCGCATCCGCTCACAAATATGCCGAGCCGGGCATCATCTTTATCGACGAAGTAAACCGGCACAACCACATGATGTCCTCGATGGGGCCGATCTACGCCTGTAACCCGTGCGGTGAGCAGCAGCTTCATTTCAATAATTCGTGCAATCTTGGTTCGATCGATGTCGCAAAATTCTACAACGGAGCCGACGGCGGAACGGATCCAGAAACAAGCATCGAGTGGGACAGGCTTGCTCGCGTGACGCATCTTTGCACACGATTTTTGGATAATGTTGTTGACGCCGGGCATTTCCCCTTGCCTGAGATCGACGATGTTGTGAAACGGACGCGCCCGGTCGGACTCGGAATTATGGGCTTTGCCGATCTCTGTTTGAACCTCGGGATCACGTACGGCGAACAGGCTTCGCTGGATCTGATGGAGCGCATTATGGGCTTTATCCGTCGGGAGGCGTGGTCCGAATCGCTCCGTCTTGGCGCCGAAAAAGGCGTGTTTCCCGAACTCGAGCCAAACAGGGACGCGTACGCTACATTTATTTACGACGACATAGGCATCTCGCGCGATGTACCACTCACGCCGCGAAACTACGAGGTGACGACCATCGCACCGACAGGAACTATTTCTTTGGTTGCGGAAACCTCGTCGGGCATTGAGCCGAATTTCTCGTGGGCGTACGTTCGCCAGGACACCCTCGGAACGCGAACTTACGTTCACACTCTCGCTGCCGAAGCGCTCGGACTCGATGTCGATCAATCAAACGAGGATTCGATAAAAACCGCCGCCGAATATGTCGTCGAACACGAAGCCGAACTCCCGCCGCATTTTATTTCGGCGATGAATATCAAATCGATCCAGCATGTGCACGTCCTCGCCGCCGCGCAAAAGCACGTAGACAACTCGATCTCGAAAACCTGCAATGGCGCGCGCAACGACACGCTCGAATCCGTCGACGAGCTTTATCATCTTGCGCGAAAGCTCGGATGCAAAGCGGTCAGTTATTACCGCGATGGCAGCCGCGAGAACCAGGTGTTGAATTCGATGAAAACCGCGAGTAGCGACACGGAGGTGGGGAGGCACGGAGACACAGCGATCGCCTCAGACGACGAATCCAATATCACCCCGTCACGGCGTCACCGCGTCGCGGCGTCTCGCATTGAACGCCCCCGCGAGCTGCAGGGTTCGACTTGGCGCATACCGTTCGAGAACCAGAATCTGTATGTGACAGTGAACCACGACGGTGAACGAATCCTGGAAGTTTTTGTCGCCGGTCCGATCAGCGCGGGTGTCGGCTTGCTGGCATCCAAGATGTTGCGAGGCGGCTTCGATGCGAAAGAGGTTGCCGGCAGTCTCAACAAGGTAACCGCAACACACGCTGTCTGGTTCAATGAGCGACTGCTGACGTCGCCGGAACAAGCGGTCGCGGAATGTTTGCTGCTCGTCGATCGCAGGCTGAAAAATCTTCCCGCGTCAGCCCGGCAGATCAGCAAAATTGCGTCCGAAACCGACAGTACGCCAAGATCAGAAATGTCGCAGCTCATCGGCGAATGCCCGGAATGCAAGGGGCAGCTCGAACATGCATCGGGGTGCGATTTTTGCAGAGACTGCGGCTATTCGAAATGTAAGTAATAGTTACGCGGTTACGTGTAAAGAAGGCTTTTGCCCGCGAATAACACGAATGATCACGAATTAAAATTGTGTGTTTTTTATTCGCGTTCTTTCGTGTTATTCGCGGGCAAAACTCTCCTCCGACTTCAATTTTTCAGCGCAATTCGGCATCATAAAAAAACAAAAATGAATAAGAAACCTGTCCCATCCTATATTCGCAGCGTCTGCACGTTCGCTTTCGTTCTTTCACTACTGTCCTGCGGAGTTTTTGCTCAAAACCCAAGCCGTGAGCGCACCGCGCCAAAACCAACACAGACACCGGTCCCGAAACCGACTGTCGTCATTACAACCAATCCGACGCCGACGCCCGCGCCAACTGCGACGCCGGTTGTGCAGACGCTTTCGGACCTGCAGGCACGCATCCAGTCTGCTCTTTCCAGACCTGAGTTTCGCCGCGGGACGGTCGGCATAAAGATCGTATCGCTCAATTCAGGGAAGCTAATTTTCGAGCAGAACGGCGAAAAATATGTGATGCCCGCGTCGAATATGAAAAACTTCACCGTGGCGGCGGCGATGGAACGCCTCACGCCTGATTTCCGGTTCGTGACGAGCGTCTTTGCACCGTCACAGCCGGACGCAAACGGCACTGTCAAGGGTGATCTGCGAATTTACGGACGCGGGGACGTTTCGATCTCGACCGCATTCAACAACGGCGATTATTACAAGGGGCTGGACAATCTCGTTGATAAGATCGTCGCGGCGGGCGTCAAACGAGTCGAAGGCGATCTGATCGGTGACGAAAGCTATTTTCGCGGGCCCGAGATCCCCGGCGAATGGGAATACGACGATCTGCAATGGTACTACGGCGCCGGAATTTCGGCGCTGCCGATAAACGACAACGCGGTCGATCTGACCGTCAAACCCGGCCCTGTCGGATACGGCTGCGTGGTGACGCTGCTGCCCGTAAATCCTGTGTTTCGGATTAATAATCGCTGTACGACCACTGCATCCGACTCGCAGGAAACGCTGCAGATAACCAAGGATCCAGATCAGAATGTCATCGATATTTCAGGAACGGTCCCGACGGGCGGAAAGGGATTTACCGGCTCGATCACCGTGTCAAATCCAGGCGAGTTATTCGTTTCGTTGCTCAAACAGCGCTTGCAGGAAAAAGGCGTGACGGTTACCGGACAGACGCGAACAATATCCTATAATGGTGCTGCAAATCCGAGTAGTGGTGTGAATCCGAGCAGCGGTGCTGCAACTCCGAGCCCCCAGCCGCCGCCGACAGCTCGAAGCTTTAACACGATGATTCCTCTGGCTCAAGAAATAGCAAAACTCGAATCTCCCCCGTTCAGCATTATCGCCGCCAAGACGATGAAGCCTAGCCAGAATATGTACACCGAGACCATTTTGCGAACGCTTGGCGAATGGCTAAGGGAAAAAGATCTTCGTGATGCGGCCACTGAAAATCGTCAGCCGGTTTACCAAACTCAGGACAGCGTCGACGTCGGCCTTGCGGCGACCAAAGCGTTCAGGCAGGAGATCGGAATTCCGGAGGATGCCGTGGTCCAGCATGACGGCAGCGGCCTGTCGCGGCACGATCTGATCACGCCCTCGTCGGTCGTTCAGCTTTACATTTACATGGCGAAGCAAAGCAAGTTCGCACAAGCCTGGCGCGATGCCCTGGCGGTCGGCGGAGTTGACGGAACCTTGAGGCGCCGATTTGCCGGCACGCCTGCGGCGAATAATCTCCGCGGCAAAACGGGCACGATCGATCAGGTTTCGGCCCTGTCGGGGTATATGACCACAGCGGGCGGAGAGCCCATAGTCTTTTCGATCGTCGTGAACGGCGTCCCCGGCGAAGGCACCCGCGTCCGCCTTATCGACGAAATTGTTCTGAACGTGGCCAATTTCAACGGAAAGGTTGATTGATCTGTGGTCTTTTAGCCTATTTAAATTGCCTCCAGCTTTAGCTGGAGGTTAGCGATGTCAACAAGAACCCGGCTTTAGCCAAATTTAAGATATTTAGATTATTCCTTTTTGCTTTAGCTAAAGCAGACACGGAATTTTTTATTTGATATTTGGCTAAAGCCGCGGCTTTGGCTCACCCGCTACCCACTAGCTAAAGCGAGTGGCAATTTAAAAACCATAAGGGGCGGAGAAACTTCCGCCCCTTATCACAATTAACAACCCAACAATTAACGATTTACGAACCCTTACCAGCCGCCACGGCCTCCTCCGCCGCCACCGCCATAGTTTCCGCGACCGCGGCCTCCGCCGCCGCCGCCGCCGCGATCGTCACGGGGACGTGCCTCGTTTACCACCATATTGCGGCCGTCGTATTCCTGACCATTAAACTGCGCAATTGCTGCGTTTGCAGCGTCTTCCGAAGCCATTTCCACAAAGCCGAAACCGCGCGAGCGGCCGGTTTCGCGGTCGAAGATCACGTTAGCCGACTCTACTGCTCCTGCCGTTGCAAAATATTCCTGTAGATCTTCGCTGGTGACGCGAAAAGACAAGTTTCCTACGTATAATTTATTACTCATTTTCTCCTTTTTTATTGGTCAACCGAAGCAAGAAAAAAAGGCAGGTAAATTGGAACGTTTCTGACGATTCCGGTTAACGCAGCGACGCACCCCACTCTATAAGATCTTAACTGCTTCAAAAACCCATCTAACAAACCCTCGAGAACCGAACCGAAAAACGTCGCCATTCATTGCGGACGGAAGCATCTACCGAGACACTGAGCGAGAGCAAAATCAAGAAAAAGTATGCCTAATTTTGCAATTTATGGCAAGAAAAAAGTGCAGCCGCGCACCCGGCATTTGGTGATGGCCGCTTGCCCGGCTTTCGTGTCAGCGTCGGGAAAAGCAACGACCGGGTTTTGCCGGGTCAAACCAATTCGCCGGTCCCGTCATTTTCGGTCGCAAGTGACACATCTTCCGATTCGATTTAGAATTACCCGGTTTAAGTCGATTCCACATTCATGCGGAAGCCCGCACGAAGTAAGGACGTATGGCTGGTGTGCGAACCCCACACGGAGCAAGGGAGCAATCGCCGTTACTGCGCGTGCCGCTTCCGAATGGATCGGCGTTGCGTAAATAATATTGTTTCCTATCCCTGCAAAATGGGTTAAAATGCAACTCCGGTTTCCCCCGCGAGAACTTGTGCCGGGGGTTCGCCGCAGGATCTTTGAAAAAAAGTTGTGGGACAGTGGGACAAGTGGGACAACACCTAAACCCTTTGTTTCCAACAACGGCGATCGCGATCTTGTCCAACGCTGGGACAAATTGGGACAAAAACTGAAAAGTTTACGCGTTCCAGCGTGAGGCGATCGGGCGGTTCGAGGATCACTCGGTGCAATCGCCAACCGGCTTTGCCTCGCATATAAAGAGGTTCGGCGCGTATTCCATCGTCTGGCTCCGGACGTTCAGCCAAACCTCCGAGGTTCCGTATATTTGCGAAGTCCAGCCGAGACGTTTGCGATTGAGCCAGGTGTACTCGTACGCCGCGCTTTCGCCCTTTCCTTCGAGGTGCTTTGCCTCATGCAGTAGTATCGCGGCCCGCTCGACATCGTCCGTCGAGCGGCTGAAAAATTCCGGGTAAAGAGTCATAACCTCGAACGGGAAATTCGTCGCCGCATATGCGTTTTCCTTTTTGACAGACATATTTAGCCAATTGTCGCTGCGGCGAAAAGCCGTAAGATGTTCGAGCAGGAACACCTCGTCGTTAAACCCTTTTTCTTTAAGAATCTTTATCCCACGTCCGACCGTCTCGCCCTCTTTCCGGTTGAGCGGCGTCGCCGACAGCACCAGCGATATGTAAAATCCGCACAACGTAAACGCAAACGCAAAAAGGAAAACCTGAACGCGATGCGCGAAGTCCGATTTGAGAAAATTGTGGTTT
>DATJGV010000298.1:0-24624 GCA_035494575.1 Pyrinomonadaceae bacterium
GGCCCGTCCCAATAATCCACGTGAAAGGCGAGCGTGATGATATCGGCGTTGGGAACCGGCTGATTGTTTTCGAGAAACGCCGCATTACGATCCGCGGGCGGACAACTGGAACAGCCCTCAGATGTAAAGAGCTCGACGAGAACAGGTTGCCTGGCTGCGGGAGTCGGATCGGAAGGTTCATTTTTGCCGGATTCGTTCTTGGTCCGCGGCGATCCGCAAGCCACGCCAAAGATCAACAAGAAGACAAACAGGAACTTAATAGACATATAAATTCATCATTAAACGGCTCTATTTTGTTCGCTATCTTGGGGTTTGCAATTGCAAAAGTAAATGCCGCCTTCAACGAACCAAGGCGGCAAGTCCGGTAATATGCATAAGAGATCAAGGAGCGCAGACGCCATTAAGGTTTCCGTTGTTGGCAAATCGGCACACGCAGCCGGGATTACATGTAGTAGCCGTGGCCGTACATACGTTTCCAACACCGCCGTTCGGTCCTTGGCATGTGCAGGTGCCCGTGCCGACCACACACGAGCTGGCCGCAAATGCGGCGGGCGGAGCTATCAACGACGAAACCAGCGGCAATGCTATCATCGACCCGATGCCGATCTTTTTAATAACGTCGCGACGCGACATACCGTCAAATTTACTAGGCGGAACACTCTCGTTCTCGATGAGACGCTCCTTTTTTAGTTCATCAAGCGCGAGCCAAACAATATCCTCGCCTCCGACGTTGTGACCGATTTCTGCGACCGATCTAGTGCCGTCACACGCTTGCCAAACGAGTGCCGATGTTTCGTTTAAACAAAATGCTTTGTTTTCCCGAAGGTCATAAATCAAAATTTCACCGTTTAACTCCTGAACAACCAAGTCGTCCTTGCGACTTAACGGTTTATCAACAATTCCCATCACTCACCCTCCAAATAATATTCAACGCTTCGTTGAAGCAAAATTTATAAAACCCAATATGAATTGTCTGCCATCTAGCGAACACATGACAACCCCGAAAAATACGAAAACTGGATTTTCAAGTTTCGATCTGCGATTACTGCTCACGGTACGCGGGGCAATACAGCCGAGAGCGATAACTACTTTAGTTATAACACATTTTCCAACTCATCAAAACGAAAATGCAGTAATTCAGTCAAAAAAGTATTGCGGGGCAAGTAACGCACAACAGTTTTGTCCGCTTACGGGGATTTGATAAAATAATCTTTTGCCTTTGTGACGGATTTTTCTTCTATGCAAGCAGTACAAACAAAAGAAGACTCGATAACCGTGCGCGGAGCCCGCGTTCACAACCTCAAGAACATCTCGTTTTCAATACCGGCAAATAAGCTGACCGTCGTGACAGGTGTTTCGGGTTCGGGGAAATCCAGCCTTGCCTTCGACACGATCTATGCTGAGGGTCAGCGCCGTTATGTCGAATCGTTGTCGGCCTATGCCCGTCAATTCCTCGAACGAATGGATAAACCCGACGTGGACGAAATAACCGGTATCGCTCCGGCGATCGCGATAAGGCAAAAGAATTCGACAAAAAACCCGCGTTCGACCGTTGCGACCCAGACCGAGATCTACGATTACCTGCGGTTGCTCTACGCACGTGCGGGACAAACATTTTGCCACGTGTGCGGACGCGAAGTAAAAAAGGATTCGCCGGAGTCTGCCGCGACCGAAATATTAGCGGAACTTGAACCGGGGACCAGATTTTATGTGCTTTTCCCGATACAGCAAGAGTCGGGCAAAAGACAATCGAAGGCGAAAAAGAAAGTTGGCAATGAGGAACAACTGAGTGTTTCGGCCTATCTGATACTGCTGTTGCAACAAGGTTTTTCGCGGCTGTTTCGCAATGGCGAAATGATAGAACTGCAAAAGCCTGAAGATTATCCGTTCTCGGATTTTGAAAATACTTGCGTATTAATAGACCGGCTTAAGGCGGATGAAGATGTCCATCAACGGCTTGTAGACTCGCTTGAGATCTGTTTTCGCGAAGGACATGCCGCGGTAATTGAAACTACAACGGGCGAGCGTCTTAATTTTTCCGACCAATTTGTTTGTAAATACGACGGGACTACCTACGACGAGCCCGAGCCGCAACTTTTTAGCTTCAATTCGCCCTTCGGGGCTTGTCCGACATGCCAGGGGTTCGGCAACACCATTGGCATTGATTACGACCTCGTCGTGCCAAATCCGCTGCTGTCGATAGGCGGCGGAGCGATCGAGCCGTTCACGCGGCCGCAGTACGCATGGGCGCAAAAGGAACTGCTCGCTTTCGCGCGAAGCAATTCAATTAATATTAAAATCCCGTTTGCCGATCTGCCGGAAAGCGAGCGTCACACGATACTTTACGGCACGAAAGGCTGGCGTGGTGTGAAGGGTTTTTTCAAATGGCTCGAGACAAAAAAGTATAAGCTGCATGTTCGTGTTTTTCTCGCAAAATATCGCGGATACACGACCTGTCCCGATTGTGGAGGTCAGCGTCTGCGGCAGGAGGCACGTGACGTAAAAATATCCGACCGATCATTGCCCGACGTCATTGCAATGTCGATCAGAGACGCGCAGGTCTTTTTCGAAGAGTTAAAACTCTCTGAGGAGCGCGAAAAGATCGCGGAAAAATTGCTGCTCGAAATTCGTCGCCGTCTGAAATTCCTGGTCGAAGTCGGTTTGGATTACCTGACATTGGGGCGCCTTGCAGCGACGCTGTCCGGCGGCGAGGCACAGCGTATTCAGCTCGCGACGAATCTGGGTTCGCTGCTTGTCGGAACGCTTTATGTTCTTGACGAACCGAGCATCGGCCTTCACCCGCGTGATAATTCGAGGCTGATAAAAATTCTCGAAAACCTGCGTGACATCGGCAACACCGTTCTTGTAGTTGAGCACGATGAAGACACGATTCGGGCCGCTGATAATCTGCTTGACATCGGCCCGTACGCCGGCGAACTCGGCGGGAATGTTGTTTACGAAGGGGATTTCGATGGCCTCATTAGTGAGCCGTTATCGCTGACAGGAAGATATCTTCGCGGCGACGCCGAGATAAAAATTCCGCAAAAACGTCGCCCGGTCACGAAACGAAAGATCAAGATCAGCGGCGCACGTGAACACAATCTCAAGGATATTTCGGTCGAGATCCCGCTCGATATGCTCGTCTGCATCACGGGAGTTTCCGGTTCGGGAAAATCGACCCTCGTTCATGACGTGTTGTATGCCGGTCTGAAAAAGAAACGCGGCGACTGGCAATCGCACGTCGGCTTTGCGAAGGAGATAACCGGCGATGATCTGATCGAAGACATCATCCTCGTCGATCAGTCGCCGATAGGCCGGACGCCGCGGTCAAACCCGGTCACATACATTAAGGCTTACGACACTATCCGCGAACTGTTTTCGACGACAAACCTTGCAAAAGCCAAAGGCTATTCCCCGTCCGATTTTTCGTTCAACGTCCCCGGCGGCCGCTGCGAAACTTGTCAGGGCAGCGGTACGGTCACAATAGAAATGCAGTTTCTTGCGGACGTGGAACTCACGTGCGAAGACTGTCGCGGTATGCGTTTTCGTCAGGAGATTCTGGACGTCAAATACAAGGGTAAAAACATTCATGAAGTCCTGCAGATGACGATCCGGGAAGCGATAATTTTCTTTAAGGATATCGCGAAGCTGGTAAGTCGTTTGAAGGTGCTCGAAGCGGTCGGCCTGGGCTATCTGCGTCTTGGCCAGTCGGCGACGACGCTTAGCGGCGGTGAGGCACAGCGTGTAAAGCTTGCCGCTCATCTCGCTCAAAAAACGCGTTCCCAGACCCTGTTCATCTTCGACGAGCCGACGACCGGCCTGCACTTTGACGACATCAACAAATTGCTCGCTGCATTTCGAGCGTTGATTGACAACGGCGGCAGCCTTGTCGTGATCGAACACAACCTCGACGTTATAAAAACTGCCGATCATGTCATCGATCTTGGCCCCGAAGGCGGTGTCGGCGGTGGCGAGATAGTTGCAACGGGGACACCGGAAGACGTTGCGAAAGTTGAGGGCTCGTTTACGGGTAAATATTTAAGACCTTATTTCCGTTAGATATAAATGATTTGATTTTTCATCCCATCGTCAGTCCAATTGGCCAGAAAGTTTCAATAAGAGATCTATATATTAATGGTTTCTAATCGTCGCCAAATTTAGCCCGCCAGATCGGTGCGATCTGTTCTAAAACTTTGCAATCACAGTAGCCACCGTTTCGGTTCAGCCAGCTCGTGATGCTTGGAAAGTTCAGGTTATTTTCCATCATGAATCTCATCGAATACTGCAGGCTATGATTGCATTCCGAATCGTACAGTTCGTCTTCTACGTAATCCAAAAGCTCGCTGATCGTATGCTGTGCGGCGGGCAGGGAATCAAGAAACGCCTGCAACTCCTCACCGCTCAATTGTTCGAGGTTTTCGATCTCACGTTTTTTTATTATCGGCATATTTTAATTAAGGATGGGCGAGCCACGTTTTTTCATTAGGGTTTTTTCGTCGTTCCCGCGATTTTAACCACGAAATCACAAAACGTATTCTAACCTTTTAAAATTCCCCCTGCGAGACTCTCAGCATTTCGGCCCGTTCGGCTTCTTCGCGTTCTTTTTGTTTTACACCATCACGATTGTCATATTTTAGAAATTTGGGCAAGAAAACGGCTGTTGCGCCGACTGCGACAACACACAGAACGCCGCCGGAAACAAGCGCGGTCTTTACGCCAAATCGTTCGGCCACGATCCCCATTTTAGCACTTCCGAGCATGGGGCCGGTCAGGTAACTTATCATTTCGATACTGGCGAGGCGTCCGCGAAGAAAATTCGGGATCGTCTGGTTCCAGATCGCACCGCGAAAAATGCCCGATATCATATCGAAAAATCCCGCCGCGGCAAGAAACAGCAGAGAAAGAACAATGCTGTCCGAAAGGCCGAAAAATATTATTCCCACGCCCCACAGAATTGCGGCCACTGTTACCATCACACCATGCCTCTGAACGTTTTTTGTCCAACCCGACGTTATGCTTGCGAGCAGAGCGCCGGCCGCGAGAGCTGCGGGGAAAAAACCAACGTATTCGGCGCCGAAAGTTATAGCCAGCGCGGGATAAAGCGCCTGCGGCATCGCGAAAAACATCGCGGCTATATCGATCAGATAGGTACCGAGCAGGTCCTGCCGTCCGATCGCATATTTCCAGCCGTTCTTTATACTTTCCCAACTTGGCCGCTCGGCATGTTCGGGCGACGGCACGGCCTTTATCATATAAACTGCAGCCAACGTTGCGGCGAAGGTCGCAAGATCGATCGTGTACGCAACAGCAGGGCTAAACTGCGTTGCGATTATTCCGGCGATCGCAGGGCTGACGATCGCTCCGATGGTATAGCGGATCGAATTGAGTGCCATCACCGCTGCCATCATTTCACTCGGAATTATTTTTTGGATCAGCGATTCGAACGCCGGACGCTGGATCGCCGCCAAGCCAGCGTGAAGAGCGACAGCAACAAACAAAAGCCAGATGTGCGGATCGGGCAGGAGGGAATTTACAAGCAACAACGCAGTCGTCGCCGTTTGGCCGATCTCGGTCAGGCGAAGCATTTTGCGTTTGTCCAAAGCGTCGGCGAGAGCTCCGCCAATGAATGCGAGACAAACCATCGGCACGAATTCGGCAAGATACAGATATCCGACCATCTCGCTCGATCTCGTGATCTGATACATCTGCCACGGCACGACAATAAAACTCATCATCGAACCGAAAAACGAGATCAGTTGTCCAAAAAATAAAAGGCGATAGTCGCGGGAAATTCGAAGGGGCGAGATGTCGAGGAGCATACAGGACTACGCACTATAAAGTTTCAGTTTAAACTCGTCATTCGTGGTGTAGATCTCGGCCCGGCGTCCCGAAAATTTGTGCGACTGGGCGAGGACCATGGGCAATCCGCCGTGAGGAGTCATAACGCCGTATTCGCGTCGCGTAAAGATCGAGGCGATCTGTGGATTTAGCCGCTGTGTAATGCCGTACCGGATCGCCCGCGAAGCCGGCGGAACGAAGCCGTTAGTGCGGCGTGGGTTTATAAATTCAATTGAGCTGTCGAAGATCAGCACACGTGTTCCAATGTCACGAAGCGCCAGGTCCCGGTGTATCAAGGCATTTATCACGGCCTCGTGAACTGAGTAAAGGTGATAATTACCACGCGAATGAATCGGCGATTCGATCGCAGATGTTCTTGCGGGCTTATATTTTGACAGGTCCGCGTAGCGCAAGATGAACCGCAGGATCGATTCATAAAGTGTATGAAGATTACCTTGCAGATCAAGCTTTTCGATCAACTGAGCGTTGCCGTTGTCACCCGAAAATCGAGCAACTGTCGCTCGCGAGCGCGGGATCAACTCGGCTACCTTTTCGTTTTTGCCGAAAAGCAGCAAACCGGCGATAGTCGGGAAAAATTCGTCGCCGCTGCCGACCGCAAGCAGCAGGTCCTTCTTTAAAAACTCCGCCGTTTGGTAAAGATAGATATTCGATCCGCCGTCGTCGAAAGCGTTTGCAAAGCTCCACAACAATCCGTCGTCAAAATCCTGCTCCGTTACCGAATCGAGCGGAATGTTCTCGTACCCCAGCGGCCTAAGTTCGTCGAGCCAGCCGGACAATTCGCTGCGGGGAACCTCACGTTTTTCCTCGCCGAAACGTATATAAAATCGCCCGTCGCGAGTGCGGTACGGACGTTTTTTTCCGTCAACGTCTATAGCAACTACGCGCTTTCCGCTGTCGAACGCGATCACATCGATAAGCGGTACCACCGGCGGGACGATCTCATCGCGGCAGATGCGGACGAGTTCGTCCTGTACCCACTCCGGGTTGCTGACGCCCTCAATTCGAAGTTGGTCGTTGACGCCGAAAATGATCGTTCCACCGTTCGTGTTGGCTAAAGCAACGATACTTTGAGCGATCCGCTCGGAATTTGAAAGTCTTACCTTGAGTTCGAGATACGTGTCCTCGCCGCCGCGGATAAGGCGCAGTAATTCCGACCGATTGGTAAGCTGCAGTGGCTGATTTTGAAGAAATTCGTTGAAAGAACGGTCGCTCTGTGGTTCAAATCGCGGGCTGTGGCGAAACTTTCTTCGTGCCATTTTTCTCCGGCGTGAGTTTTTTGTCAAGACGGAACACGCTGCTAAATCCGCCCGAATACCGGCAAAACCGACATTTCTGGATTTGGAACAAAAGTCCTGGATATATTGAAGCATTTAAGCGCAAAAAAGTAAAAAAGAACCAGGGATCACACGGTGCCGCCTGCGCGTGGTTTTTGGATTAGGTTGTTTCTTAAGCCTGTTTTAAGATATTGTGTGTTTGAAAGGCCTTATCCGGTAATATCTTGGAAACAGAACTCGTAACAGCATATATAGGGCTTGGCTCAAATCTCGGCGACCGCGCGGGCAATCTTTTGCTCGCCGTTCGCAGCCTTATGGAGGCAAGTTTTCAGGTCAACAGGCTTTCGCCTATATACGAGACCGAACCGGTCGATATCGAAAGCAAAGGTGATTTTCTGAATATGGTTGCCGAGGTCTATGTCCGGAACGTCATCCCTTCGCAAATGATGGCTCGGCTTTTGCGGATCGAATACCTGCTTGGCCGTCGCGATAAATCCCTAAAAAAACCGAGAACCGTAGATCTGGATATTTTGATGTTCGGCAGCTACCAGATGGACACGCCGTTTCTGACGCTGCCGCATCCGCGAATGCATTTGCGGCGGTTTGTTTTGACACCGCTAAATGAAATTGCTCCTAACTTGGTTCACCCGATTTTGCACAAAACCGTCAGCGAACTGCTGGCGGAGGCTGACGACGATAGCCAGGTAACGCGTTGGAACCCGAATTCGACGCACGAGTTCAACCTGGCACTTGGCCGTTAGCGTCATTTTGATCATGGCATATTTAAAACCAGACAAACCCGAAAAGGTATATGTTCCCGCACTTAGAGCCGCTAAGGAAAAAGGCGAAAAACTCGTGTGCCTGACGGCTTACGATTACCCAACCGCGCGCATCGTTGACGAAGCCGGCGTTGATATCATACTGATCGGTGACAGTATGGGTAATGTGATCCATGGTTACGGGAACACAATTCCCGTTACCTTAGATGAGGTGCTTTCGGCGACAAAAGCCGTTAAACGCGGTTCGAGCCGCGCTTTGATCGTGTCCGATATGCCCTACGGCAGTTATCATACCGGCGACAACAAGACCGTCCGCAACGCTTTGAAACTGATGAAAGACGGCGGAGCCGAGGCCGTCAAGCTCGAAGGCGGGCGAAACCGGGTCGATCTAGTAAAACGGCTGGTCGATGAGGAAATTCCGGTGATGGCCCATATCGGTCTAACGCCTCAGTCGGTGCATAAACTCGGCGGTTATCGAGTGCAGGGCAAAACCGCCGAAGACGCCCAACGCCTGATCGAAGATGCCAAGCTGCTTGAAGAAGCCGGAGCGTTCTCAATTGTCCTCGAGCTCATCCCGCGTGAGATCGCCGAGATAATTACCAAAGAGGTCAAGATCTCGACCATTGGAATAGGCGCCGGAGTGAACTGCGACATTCAGGTCCTTGTTCTGCATGATCTTATCGGATTTACGTTTGGCCGCCAACCGCGATTCGTCCGGCAATATGCCAACGTCAGCGAAGTGATCTCGAACGCTATAAAAAATTGGACGGATGACGTTAAAAGCGGAAATTACCCCAGCGAGCAGGAGTCTTACGGCTTGCCTAAGGATGTTGAAATTTCGAAACCAACGTCCGCATCGAGCTAATCTATGGAAATAATCAACCGCCGGCAGCGCATGTTTTCCATCTCGCGCAAACTCCGTCGCGAAAACAAAACGGTCGGCTTCGTTCCGACAATGGGAGCCTTGCACGAAGGGCATCTGAGCCTCGTTCGCGAGGCCCGTCAGATGTCAGACGTTGTGATCGTTTCGATCTTTGTAAATCCGGCGCAATTCGGGCCGGGCGAAGATCTCGATAAATATCCGCGCGACTTGACCGCCGATGCAGCAATGCTTGCCCAATACGACGTGGACTATGTTTTTGCTCCCGAAACGCAGGAAATATATGGCGAAGGATTTTCGACTTATGTTTACGTCGAGGGTGTGACGGACGGACTTGAAGGCGCCTCACGGCCGGGTCATTTTCGCGGCGTGGCAACTGTAGTAACCATTCTTTTCAACACGGTTCGTCCCGATTTTGCTTTTTTCGGCCAAAAGGACGCCCAACAAGTCGCGGTTATCAAACGGCTCACGAAAGATTTGGGGTTTGAAACTGAGATTGTCGTGCTGCCGATCGTCCGCGAGGAATCCGGTTTGGCGCTTTCGTCGCGGAACTCATACCTCTCGCCGGAAGATCGGGAAAACGCAGCGGTTATTTTTCGCGGATTAAAGGAGGCCAAGATCGCCTACAAAAAAGGTACGCGAAATGCCGCAGACCTTGCGCAGATCGTGCAGAAAACAATAGAAACCGAGCCTGCGGCCAGCATAGATTATATTGCGGTTGTGGACCGCGATTCGCTGCAACCTATTGATAAGATCGGCGAAAACGAAGCGATCATTGCGGCGGCCGCGCGTTTCGGCAATGTCCGTCTGATAGACAACGTAATATTAAACCGCAGACAGTAATCCGGCACCAAAATTGCATCTAATTTTCTCGAAATGTGCCAGGTACGCATTTCATAAAACTATGAAAACCATTAAAGCTTTCTTAGCGGGTTTAAGCATTTTGTTTGCCTTGAGCGTTGGTGCGTCCGCACAGACGTCGCTGACGGCGCTTGACGGCTCGAAAGTGGATATTCAAGGCCAGAAGAACAAGGTCGTGATCCTTGCGGTCGGCGCGAGTTGGCTGCCGCTGTCGGCAAAACAGGCCGACTTTGCAAATATGCTTGCCAATAAATATCGCAACAAGGATGTTGCCGTTTATTTTGTCGTGATCGACTCGTTGGCCGCAAAATCGAAGAACTACGCGACCAACCAGGACGTTCAAAAGTTTGCCACTACGAATAAACTCAATGTCGTGGTGCTGCGCGACGGTGATGGAGCGGCGATCTTGAAAAAATTCAATATCGACCAGTTGCCGTCATTTGTGATCTTGGACAAGACCGGCCAGATGGTCGGCCAGCCTTTCGGTGGTATCGATCCGAAATATGACATTTCGGTACCGATCTCGCGCGAGGTCGATAAATTGTTATAAAACCGAACAGAGTCAGACATTCTGAGAAAGGCCGGTGTTAAAGCCGGCCTTTTTTACCAGCTCGTACACGAGGTTGATCGGAAGCCCGACAACGTTCCAATAATCGCCCTCGATACCCTCGATAAATAAAGCCGCCTGAGCCTGCACAGCGTAAGCTCCGGCCTTATCAAGCGGATCGCCCATCTCAGCCAGGAAATTGATCTCGGCATCGGTTAACTCTGCAAATTTTACGCCCGTACGCTGCATTGCAACTTCGGCCGTGCCATTTTTCACCAAAGCAACCCCTGTTAAAACCTCGTGCCGTTTCCCCGAGAGCATTTTCAACATCCGCCGTGCGTCCGCAAGGTCGGACGGCTTTCCAATGATCGCGCCGTCGATAACGACAGTTGTGTCCGCCGCCAGGACGATCTCGCGCGGATAACGTGCCGCGACCGTTTTGCCCTTCGTCTTGGCTAGCCGCCGGACGTAAGCCTCGGGCGTCTCACCGGGCAGTTCGGTTTCATCGATATCGGGAACGTCCTTTGTAAAGGCCCACCCGACCGAATTTAGTATCTCGGCGCGGCGCGGGCTGCCCGATGCAAGGATAATTTTTGGAAGCTCGATCATAAATTATATGCGGTTTAGCATTTGTAACGGTTCTCGCTTAAAATGATAAATGATTACTGGTGAATAACAAATGGAGGCTCTTTTTCGCGCATTGCCGGCATTGCTCGAAGCGCTGCCGGATAACGAGATAGTCCGCGAAGCGGTCGTTTTTGCGGCATGGCGAAAAAGCGCAGGCGAACAACTTGAGCAACACACCGCGCCGGTCAGTCTTGTTGAAAATAGGCTCACCGTCGCGGTTGCGGACAGGTCGTGGCAGAGAAACCTGGCAAGTCTGAGCAGCCAGATGATCTTCAAGATAAACGCCGTTTTGGGTTCCGCAGTCGTCACCTATATTGACTTCATAACTGATGCGGAAAGGTTCGACAATTCTAACGCGCAGCCATCAGAACGTGACGTTGACGATTCGCTCGCTCAGGTAACGCCGGATCTGCTCCGATCCGCAGGCGCAATAACCGACGAAAAGCTGCGCAGGGAATTTCTCGCAGCCGCGGCGGGTTGCTTGTCGAGAAAGGACAAGATCTCCCGAAAGTAACAATTAACGATCAGCGATTAACAAAAGCAATGGACGTCAGAAAGGTAGCAAAACTTGCACATTTAGAGATAACCGACGAAGAAGTCGCCTTGTACACCCCACAGATGGCTGAGATCGTAAAGTACGTTGAGCAGCTCAACGAACTGGAAACGGACGACGTCGCTCCGGCGATCGGCGGGCTGACGCCCGAAGGTGAGGCGACCTCCGCGGCCCGCGATGATGTCATTCGTCCGTCGCTCGGTCAGAAAGCTGCGATCAGCCAGGCGCCCGACGGCGTCGAAGGCCATTTTCGCGTGCCAAAGGTATTATGAGGTGGACAGCTAACAGCTCTCGGCTAAAAGCTAATAGCCAATTTTGGAAAATAATATTTTTTCATCTTGTGGTTGTTGGTCTTTTTGCGTCTGCATGCAAGATCCCGAATCTGGAATCAAAGCAATGCGGCGATGCTCGCGAGGCGGTGAGGAAATTTTATTCATTTCATTATTCGAACGACATTGCGCCGACAGCCGAAAACCTTGAGCTACGAAAAAGATTTCTGACGCCGGGTCTGTTTCAGGAGCTTTCGGAAAAGCCGCCGGCGAAGGATTATTTTACAAATTCCGATACCGCGCCAAAGGCTTTTCGCGTCGCGGCGTGTAAAGAAGTAGATGAAAATACGACAGACCTGGGCGTGCATCTGTTTTGGAAACCTAACGACACTACGAGCATACAGAAAGAGGTCGGGGTTGAAACCGTAAAACAGGGCGATGACTGGCTGATAAACAAAGTTACGCAAAAATAATTTATGTCTATCCGTTCAAATATTGAAAAGACTTTGGATAACGCCGAAAGTCTTAACGAAACGCTTAATTCCTTCCTCTCGGTTGAGCGCGATGATGCTCTCGCGCGCTCTGAAAAGCTCGATTCGGACGGTACCAACGGCGGCCTTAACGGCGTAGCGATCGCCGTCAAGGACAATATCTGCACGCGGGGGATGCAGACGACATGCGGTTCGCGCATTTTATTCAACTACAAGGCGCAGTACGACGCCACGGCCGTTTCACGATTGTACGACGCCGGTGCCGTTATAATCGGGAAGACCAACATGGACGAGTTTGCGATGGGTTCGTCGAATGAGACTTCCGCGTTTGGCATCGTCCGCAACCCGTGGGATACCGACCGGGTTCCGGGCGGCAGTTCGGGCGGATCGGCGGTCGCTGTCGCGTCCGGTGTTGTCCGTGCGAGTCTCGGCTCCGAAACCGGCGGTTCCGTCCGGCAGCCGGCGTCCCTTTGCGGAATTGTCGGCCTGAAACCCACGTACGGCCGCATCTCGCGTTACGGGCTCGTTGCGTTCGCATCGTCGCTTGATAACATCGGTGTTTTTGGCCAAACGACAAAAGACGTTGCTGACGTCCTGGGCGTGATCGCGGGCCGTGACGAACTCGACGCAACATCAGCCGACGTTCCGGTTCCGGATTATTCGGCCGGATTATCGGCTGATATAACGGGCAAAACCATAGGCATTCCGCAGGCGTTGTTTGGCGAAGGGCTGGACGGTGAAATTAGAGATGCTGTTAAACAGTCGATCGAGAATTTTCGCAGCCTCGGCGCAAACATCGTCGATGTCGAATTGCCGCACGCAAAATACGGCATCGCCGTTTATTACATAATCGCAACGGCCGAAGCCTCTGCGAATCTTGCCCGCTACGACGGCGTTCGTTACGGTTTTCGCGCCGAAGACGCGGACGAGCTGCGAAAGATGTATTTCAAGACCCGCGAAGAGGGTTTCGGCGCCGAAGTCAAACGTCGGATCATGCTCGGAACGTATGTATTATCGAGCGGATATTATGACGCGTATTATTCAAAGGCTCAGAAGGTAAGAGCGCTCGTAAAACGCGATTATAAAGAAGCGTTCGCAAAATGCGACGCGATCCTGACGCCGACTTCGCCGTCGGTCGCGTTTAAGATCGGCGAAAAGTCGGATGATCCGCTCGCGATGTACCTGAGCGATATTTACACGGTTTCGGCAAATCTCGCCGGCGTGCCGGCAATTAGTGTTCCCTGCGGCCTGTCGTCCGAAGGATTACCTATCGGGGCGCAGTTGATCGGGAATTTCTGGAGCGAAGATCTGCTATTAAACCTCGGGTCGAGGTACGAATCGGAATTTCCACTAGGCGCAAGACCGAAGATTTTCGCAGTTTAATTTATTAGGTCAATAACATTTGCGGGCTGGCCTTTTGTTTGTTTCTTCCAGAACAAGTGCCTGGTTTTCTACGCGGCTTTTCACGCAAAAGACGCAAAGGAGTCGACAAACCCATCTTGATATTCAATGACTATCACACATTGCCTTGCGCCAACTTTCGCTGATTATTAAAGTGATTTGCGATCTCGTTCGCCGTCTTTGCGCCGACAAACGGGGCCAATTCGTCAGCTGAAGCTTTTGCGATTCGTTCGATCGAACCGAATTGCCGCAGAAGTTTCATTTTGCGTTTTTCGCCGACACCCGGAATTTCGGAAAGCTCGGAGCTGAAATCGCGCATTTCGCGGCGTTTGCGGTGGTATTGTACGGCGGTCTTGTGCGTTTCTTCGCGAATTTGCAGGATAAGCCGAAACGCCTGCGAGTTTCGGTCAAAAGGTATGGGATGATCTTCGCGGCCGTAGACGAGCAGGTGCGAAATTTCATTGTGGCGTTTTGGCGGTTTTACGAGCCCTACGAGCATTATCTGTTCGAGGTCAAGCGACTGCATCGCCGCCGCCGCAGCTGAAAGCTGTCCTTTTCCTCCGTCGATGAAAACGACTTGCGGCAGAGGTTTTTCCTCATCAAGGAGGCGTTTGTATCGACGAAAAACCGCTTCATTCATCGACGCAAAATCATTCGCTCCCTCGACCGATTTGATAATGTATCGCCGGTACGCAGCGCGAGCCGGTTTAGCATTCTCAAAGACGACGATGCCGGCGACATTTTCGGCTCCCGAGATATTTGAAATATCGAACGATTCGATGCGTTCCGGAAAGTACGCAAGTTCGAGAAGCTCCTGCAATTCGCTCAGCACCTTTTCAGAATTTGGTTTCAGAACGCGGAATCGCTGGTCGAACGAAATTTTTGCATTCGTCGTGACCAGTTCTACAAGTTCCCGTTTCTTGCCGCGTTTCGGGTCGAGAATGTGGACGCGACGGCCACGCCGTTCGGTCAACGCCTGTTCCAGCACGGGACGATCCTCAAAATCTTCGGGCACATGTATCTCAAGCGGAACGTAATCGGTCGTGTAATATTGTGCCAGGACCTCGCCAAGAAATTCGGAAGGCTGAAACTCTTCATCCTCCGGCAGATCTTCCCAAAAGAATTCGCGGCGGCCGACGATGCGTCCCTCTCGCATGGTAAATAGCTGCAAGGCGAGACGCTGATTTTCGCGGTGATAACCAAAAATATCAACGTCGCGGTCGGCAACCGTCGCCATTTTTTGCTGCTCGCTGAGAGCGAGAACGGTCTTGTGCAGGTCACGATATTTCGCCGCAAGCTCATAATTCTGATTCTCGGCGAAATGCCACATACGCCGTTCGAGGTCGGCAGCGAGTTCTTTGTTGCGGCCTTCAAGCAGGATCTTAACGTCGCGGGCCGCTTCCTGATACTCCTCCTGCGTGCACAGGCCTTTCACGCACGGGCCGAGACAGCGTTTCAAGTGATATTCGAGACACGGTCGCGGCAATTTGCCGTCGATCTCGATCTCGCAGGTACGAAGCTGAAACGCCCGGTTGATCAGATTAAGGGTGTTTCGCGCCTGTACTGCGGGCAGAAACGGCCCATAATAGCTTGAGCCGTCACGGGTTATCTTTCTTGTAACGACTACCTTGGGATACGGTTCGTTGGTGAGTTTCAGGTGCGGGTACGATTTATCATCTTTCAACAGGACGTTAAACCGCGGTTTGTGTTTCTTTATCAGGTTGGCTTCGAGAACGAGCGCCTCGACCTCGTTATCGACGACGATAAATTCAAAGTCGGCGATGTTCTTGACCAGCCGCCGCGTTTTCGCGTCCTGGTGACGGCTCGACTGAAAATACTGCCTTACACGGTTGCGAAGATTTTTTGCCTTGCCGACATAGATGATCTTGCCGTCCGTATTTTTGTGCAGATAGATGCCGGCTGCGGTTGGCAGAACCTTAAGTTTTTCGGCGACCGTCATTACCTAAATTGTAACGCAACGCCAATCCCAAATAAACAAAAGGCCCGCGCATCCAACAGGAGAGACGCACGGGCATAGGGTGAAGTTTAAATTTAAATTATCTCTGGACTGCCGGAAGCAGAAAACCGATAAGAACCGCGATTATACTAATTGTTATCATTATTGCTTTCTCCAAAATATAAATTCGAGCTCTCTACCGACTTCGATGCTCAAATGCTTGACGGCAAAAGCGAGGTCCGTTTGCGAAACCGGATTGACATTTCTAACGCATTTGAGTAAATCAGAAGCTGTAATTCCTATTCTTTTCGACACTTCGGAGGAAAAGCTAATGTCAAGATCAATCGAACAATCAAAAGCGATAGTTCAGTCGATGATAACGCTGGCGTCAGCCGCACTGGGTCTGGTTTGCGCACTCGCGTGGAATGAGGCGATCAAAAGCGCGATGAAGGAAATATTAGGCGAGGACGACAGCGTTGCCGGCTTGTTTACATACGCCATCCTGGCGACGATACTCGCCGTCGTCGTATTGCTCGTACTTGCGAGATCTTCGGCAAAGATCGGCGGCGACGCGGCGATCGACAGGGAAGCAGAAGGCTAAGCGATCCCCGATTATTCTGTGTCTTCTTCCGTGTCTTTCGTGGTGGCATCTTTTTCAACCACTGAAGACACGGAACAAGATCGGAACAAAGAATTCACCGAAACGAAGATACAGAAAAAGGAACTTTCGGCCAGCCTCTTTTTGCCCCTCTCAAAAGCCCGCGTGTCGATATGCGCAGATCACACAACTTTTCATGAAAACCATTCTCACAAGATCACCTGACGAAGCCGCCGAATTTATCAAACGCGGCGGGCTGACGGCATTTCCGACCGAAACCGTTTACGGGCTGGGAGCGAACGTTTTTGACGAAGCGGCCGTAACGAGGATCTTTGAGGCAAAGCAGCGGCCCGCGGATAATCCTCTGATCGCACACGTTGCTGACATCACGGATATCCCGAAACTGGCGGCGGAAATAACCGACGACGCTCGAAAATTTATCGATGCATTTTTTCCCGGTCCGCTGACGGTTGTGCTTCGAAAATCGGCAAATGTGCCGTTGATCGCGACTGCTGGTTTGGATTCTATCGGTGTGCGAATGCCGCGAAATGAGTTGGCACAAGAATTTTTAACGGCGTGCGGAGTGCCCGTCGTTGCTCCTTCGGCAAACCTTTCCGGCCGTCCAAGCCCGACAGACTGGGAAGCAGTGTTCGAAGATCTAAACGGCCGCATCGACTGCATTCTGCAGGGCGAGACGACCGAGATCGGACTGGAATCAACGGTTGTTGACTGCACAAAAGAAACACCCATTCTGCTGAGGCCAGGTGCCGTTTCCCTTGAGCAACTCAGAAGCGTTGTGCCGGGAACGGATGTTTATTGCGGATCGGACGACATTGACGTTCCAAGTCCCGGCATGCGACACCGGCATTATTCGCCGCGTGCAGAGGTGAAATTGATCGAAAACGATGAAGGCGTTATCAATGCAAAGATTTCGGCATTCATTGGGCTGGAACAACCGATGAAAGAATATGCACTGATAAAATTGTCCGAGTCTGCGGAAGAATACGCACATTCACTTTTCGCATTTTTTCGGGAATGCGATCGTCGGGGCATCGCGGTTATTTATTGTCAGAAGGTTGAGGAAACCGGTATCGGCGCAGCGTTGATGGACCGCCTGCGACGAGCTGCTGCGGGTTAGCACTAGCCGAAACCTGAACGATCGCCAACTCTGTGTTGTCGGCGATAACTTCTGCGTTAAGCGAGTTATCGTGTGTTAGCTCATTGACGCGCTCCAGCGGGATAAGCACAAGGACAGATCCGCCGTTCGATCGCAGGATTTCCTGCTGTATCTCATTCGCGCTCGAAAAACGCCGTTGCGTCCCGTCTTCATTTCTTACCAGCCGCCCGGCGGCGTAAAACTCGGCATTGTGCGAGACGGTGTGCAGGCCCAGAACGCGTTCGTTCGAATAGCCCCGTGCATCAGCCGCCGCGATCAGCAACCTCACGGAATCCGCGTCCGCAAAGCGCATCACGAAAGACTGCAAGAGTACGATTATTACGACCAAAGTCGCCGCCGCGAGGCCGAGCATCCAGCGCCGCCGCGATGCGTGGTTGTTTACGAATTGAAAAACGTGATCCGCCGCAAAAATGATCGCCGCGGGAACGGCCGGCAAAATATAGCCGGGAAGTTTCGAGCCTGAAAAACTAAAAAAAACAAGCGGGACCAGCAGCCATGCGAACGCAAAACGAAGAAGCGGCGGCGCCGAGACAGGAAGAAAACGAGACAAAACGGAATCGCTTCTATCATTGCCTGGCGTCTCTGCGTCTCGGCGAGCAAATATATTTTTTACGAACTTCCAGACACCGGCGAAAAAGAACGGCAGCCACGGAATGGTCATCAGCGGCAGCACCCAGAAAAAGAAAATGAACGGCTGCGGGTGCTGATATTTGTTCGACGTAAAACGCTGAAAATGGTGCTGGATGATAAATTCGTTGATGAACTTATAACCGTTGCGTTCGTACATTGGCCAGTACCATATTGCGGCAACAAGCACGATCAACGGGATCCCCCAAACGAGACTTAGCAAAAATTTCTTCTGCGGAAATCGAAACGATAAAACGTAATAAAATGTAACGATAGCGAACGGAAAAATAATGCCGATCAGCCCTTTTGCAATAAGCGCGACGCCGGTGAAGAAATAAAAAGCTGCGAGTGACGCGGTGATGCGAAGACGCCGGGACTCAAAGTCAGAACCACCTGCGTTAGCGGGTGGGTTCTTCGATTGCGGATAGTCAAAAGCTGCGGATGATGAATTACGAATCGTTGTATCGAATATAAAAAAACCAACGAGCGCCGCAGTCATCGGGAACGTCAGGATGATATCGAAGCTCGCCCCGCGTGAGAAGACGATGATTCCGATAGACGTGGCGGCGATCAGGGCGAGCCAGTTTGCATAATCGTTCGCTAATTTTGCTTTTCCGTATCTCCCAAGCAGCCACAGACTGAAGATCGTCCCAAGGCCAAAGATCGCCGAACCGACTCGCGCCGAAAACTCCGAGACGCCGAAAATCTTGTACGCAATTATCTGCAGCCAATAGAGCAGCGCGGGTTTTTCGAACCAATCAAAACCGCCGAGCGTCGGCGTGATCCAATCATGCCGCAGGAACATTTCGCGAGCGACCTGAGCGTAACGCGGTTCGTCCGGCCCGACCAGGGGGATCGTGAGTCCGAAAAAATAGGTGAAAACGATAAGTGCGGCAAAGAAAATCCACACAGATGCGGAGCGCGGAATGCGGAATGCGGAATCGGGCTTTGTCATTTACGAAAACTTATCTGAAAATATTTAGTATTACCGAAATATTTTTTTCGTTCAAACTCAGTTTATGGAACAAATCCGCGATCCGCAGGCCCCGACCAGTGTTTTAAGGACCGCAGCTATCGGCGTTGGCAGCCTCGGACGGCATCACGCGCGAAATTATGCCGAATTGGCCCGCGAGGGACGCGTGGAATTCGTCGGCGCTTGTGATACTGACGCCGGAACTGTAGAGCAGGTTGGAAAAGACAACAATTGCGCGACGTTCACAGATTGGCGCGAACTGTTAGACAAGGTCGATGTCGTTTCGATCGCCACGCCGACCGAGACGCATTGCGACATTGCGTGTGCCTTTCTCGAAAAAGGGGTGCACGTCCTTGTCGAAAAACCTATCGCTCTAACGCTTGACGAAGCTGACAGAATGATCGCGGCAGCAGCACGATCTGGTGCGAAACTCATGGTCGGGCAGCTTGAACGATTTAACCCGGCGATGGTCACGTTGCGGCCGCACGTGACCAAACCGCTGTATTTTGAGATCCATCGCGTCTCGCCTTTTCCAAACCGTTCGCTCGATGTCGATGTCGTTTTGGACGTGATGATCCACGACCTCGACGCGGTGCAATGGCTAGTCGGCGAGAACGTAAAGGTTTCGGCGATCCACGCGGTTGGCATTCCGGTAATTTCGGACAAGGTCGATGCGGCAAACGCGAGAATTGAATTTGAAAACGGCGCGGTCGCCAACATCACCGCTTCGCGCATCGGCACGGAAAAGATAAGAAAAACGCGGTTTTACCAGACAAACGCATACGTCGTGCTCGATTATGCAACAAAATTCGCGTCGCTAACATCGCTAAATCCTGACGCTTCGCATCCGCTGCTCGGTATCTCGATAAACCGCCTTGATATAAACGATGTCGAACCTTTGAGGGCTGAAATAACGGCTTTTCTCGATTCTATTGAGACCTGTTCGGCGCCGCCCGTCTCCGGCGAGGATGGCCGAAGAGCTTTGGCGTTGGCAGTGGGGGTCTTGGAGAGGATTGAAACGCACCGCAGTCGGTTGAACGTTTAATAAGGTGGGAAAGTTGCCTCCAGCCGTGTGAACTTTTTTCGCGGATGAGGTCTTTCCTGAAGAAAAGAAGGATGTCCAAAAAGCAGGATTTGATCTGTGTATTTCGATCGTCGTCTGTGCATTCCGTGGCATCCGCCTGAGAAGATCTTGAACACGGAATTCACCGAAACCAAGACGCAGAAAAGGTCTTTTCAGACATCCTTTTTTCTTTTTTCAACTATTGATCCTACGCAGCGGCCGCTTCACTTGCTTGGGCATTAGCGATCTGCTCGTTGATCGATTTCATCCATTCGCGGGTTTTTGCCACACGTTCTGCTCCGTCCGGTCGGTCAAGGATCACTTTTTCAAGGTTCTTGAACGCCTCGGGCATTTGCCATTTTTCTCTAAGTTCCGCGATGAACGGCTCGAGTTTTGTATAGACTCCGATATGTTCGCCGACCGTCTCGTTAAACATATCCGCATCGATAGCTCCGTGGTTGACCAGAGCTCCGGCCATGTCCCAATAGGACAAAACCATTCGCAGATAAGCTCCGACTTGCGGGTCCATCATCGTTTTCTCAACGTCCTCAGCACTTGTTGGGTTAAAGGTAAACATCCAGTTACGGGCTTCGCGCATTGTTGCCTCTCGCCGCAGATCGTACAGTTTCAGTATCAAGTCCGCAGACTCAACTTTTGACATAAATCGATACCTCCAGTTAATTTTTGTTATGAACGAGTCACAGTTTATTTTGGCCCGCCAGCCGTGTCAAGATTTAAATTTCAGATTTGGAAGAGATGTAACAAACCTGGGCCTGACCGTTTTTGCCAAATTTGTAATTACAGTATAAAAAGGATATAGAGCCATCGGACATGACTAACCCCGTCTCACAATTCCTTCAGGAACGCATCGACGCAAACGACTTTCCATCGGCGGTTTATCTTGTCGCGGAAAAAGGCGAGATAGTTTTCCGGGACGCACTCGGTTTTGCGGTTGTTGAGCCGGAACGAATTCCGGCGACAATTGATACCATCTACGATCTGGCGAGCCTGACCAAGCCGCTGGTTACCGGCTTGCTTGCAGCGGTGCTCATCGAGAACGGCCTTATTCGTCTGGATGACAGACTCGCGACCCACTCCGGTAAATTCTATATCGGTGAAAAGAAGCTCATCACACTCTTGAACCTGCTGACGCACACGTCCGGCTTCTGCTCGTGGCTGCCGTTTTACTTTTTTACGCGGGGCAAAAGGGTCCCGATCGAACAGATCTCGACCATCATTGCCGATATGCTGCCCACCTATCAACCGAATGAAAAGGTTGTTTACAGTGATCTGAACTTCTTGACGCTGCAAGAATTGATACAGCATAAGTACCGCAAAACGATCGACGAGATCGCCCGTACAGTAATATTTGAACCGCTGCGGCTTAGTGATACCTATTTCAACCCGCCAAAAGACCTAAAGCCGAGAATAGCGGCGTCTGAAAAGGGGAACGAGTACGAGAAACGGACATGTATTGAACTGGGCTATGTTGAACCACCCGCGGAAGAAGGCAAAAGCGACAATCCACCGTCCGCATTTCGCGATGAAGTTATTTGGGGCGAGGTTCACGACGGGAATGCGTATTTTATGGGCGGAATTGCCGGTCATGCCGGGCTTTTTTCGACGGCGGAAGAAGTTTTCAGGATCGCCCTGCAGTTTTTGCCGAATTACACGACCCTTCTGAAACCTGAGACTTGCGAGCTTTTTAAGACCAATTTTACGCCCGGCATGAACGAAGCCCGCTCAGTTGCCTTTCAACTCGCTCAGACGCCCGGATCGGCGGCCGGAAGCCATATTTTGCCGCAAAGCTTTGGCCACCTTGGGTTTACAGGTACTAGCCTGTGGATCGACCCCGAAAAAGAGCGTATATTTATACTGCTTACTAACCGCACGCACGCTCATCCCCTGCCTTTTGTTAATATTAACTCCGTCCGACGGCGCTTCCACGATCTCGCCGGCGAACTGCTCGACGGAGCAGGGTTCAAAAATTTTGATTCAAAAAACGAAGGCTGATTTCCTTTGCGTCTTTGCGGGAAAATAATTTATCTGAAAACGCGAAGAACGCCAAGAGATCCGATTGTCGCGACAAGCCGAAGACGTCCGAGTCACAACTTACGACACCGCCGCCGACGAAAAAAGCTAGCAACGAATCACGCTAACTGTTAATCTTAAACTTACTTTCCCCAAGTAGTTCTCTGCTCGGAGAATGTCTTATGAAAAAAATCTTGCTTGCATCGGCGTTTTTGGGGATATTCTCGTTTGCTGCGGCTGCTCAGGCAACACGTCCGCGTGTGGCCGTTACTCCAACTCCTCCAACAATTAAGAACGACACAGTAACTCGTGACCCGCGAAGCGGCCCGCCTGTTTTACAGGACGCGCAAAAGCCTGATAAGACGTCGAACGACGATACGGCAAACAAGGGCGACGGTTCGGACGAAGTTCTGAAGGTTCAAACCAATCTGGTTACGATGCCGGTTTCCGTGCTCGACCGCGACGGCCGTTTCGTTTCCGGACTCGGCCAGCAGGATTTCAAGATCTTCGAGAACGGCGTCGAGCAAAAGCTCGAATATTTTCAGTCGGTCGAGCAGCCGTTCACCGTTGTGCTGCTGCTGGACGTCAGTCCTTCAACGCAGTGGAAGATCGACCAGATCCAGGATGCGGCCATCGCTTTCATAGACCAGCTCAGACAGGACGACCGCGTTATCGTCATCTCGTTCGACGAGCACGTTCACGTAATGAGCCGGCCGACCAACAACCGGGCCGAATTGCGAAATGCTATCCGACAAACCGAGATCGGCGACGGCACAAGTCTTTACGAAGCGGTCCATCAGGTGATCCAACAGCAATTAAACCGGATCGAAGGCCGCAAAGCTGTCGTGTTGTTTACCGACGGCGTTGACACGACATCGCGCCGGGCCAATTTTCAGAGCACCACACAGGAGGTCGAAGAGGCCGATGCCCTTTTCTATACCATCCGGTACGACACTTCTTCCGATATGAACGGAGGCATCCAGTTCCCGCCGCCGATGCGTCGACGCGGAGGCTGGGGAAACATCGCCGGTATCATTCTTGGCGGCGGAACGTTTCCATCGGGCGGAGGCGGCGCGGGCGGCAGCCGTCAGGAATACGAGACAGGCAGGCGGTATCTTGAAACGCTTGCGCAAAACAGCGGTGGGCGTGAATTTGAAGCAACTTCGCTGCAAAATCTCGACATCGCGTTTTCGGGAATTGCCGAAGAGCTGCGGCGGCAGTACTCGATCGGATATTATCCCGACAAACCCGGTCAGCCGGGGGAACGGCGCCAGATCCGCGTCCGCGTGATGAAACCAAATCTCGTCGTCCGGGCAAAGAACAGCTATATTTTCGGCCAAAGCGACAACGATTTTGCGGGCAGGTAACAACGCCCGAATTAGTGATAATATATGAAACGAATGCGGACCGGTCTGCGTTCGTTTCTTTATTTTTGCCGTCTGCATCCATTGAACTGTCGGACGCATCGAATAGGCAATTTTCGGCACGGATCTATGTTAAAAGAGCTTGGCCTGCTTATCTGTCTTGTTTTTCTTGCACTTGGTGTTGCCGGACAATCACGGCGAACGACCTCGCCGTTGGGTGAAAAGGCAAATCGAAGGACGTCGCCGGCCGAGGTTAAACCAACTCCGACACCTGACGCATTGGACCGCTCAGCTGCCGCCGGCCAGATAGCCGAAGAAACAAGCGGCGACGTTATCAAGGTCGATACTGATCTTGTGACAATTCCGGTTCGCATTCTCGATCGCAACAACCGCTTCGTGGGCGGCCTGAAACAGGCGGATTTCAAGGTTCTTGAGGACAACGCCGAACAGGATATCGCGTACTTTTCAAACGAGCGCGAGCCCTTCACCGTCGCGTTGGTGCTCGACATGAGCTACTCGACAAAATTCAAGATCGGCGAGGTCCAAGCGGCGGCGATAGCCTTTATCGATCAGCTTCGCAGCCAGGACAAAGTGATGGTCGTTTCGTTCGATCAGGACGTGCACGTGCTTTGCGAACCGACAAGCGACCGCAAGACGATCTACGCGGCGATAAAAAGTACCGAGATCTCGACCGGAACCAGCCTTTACGAAGCGATGGACGAGGTAATGAACAAAAGGCTGCGCTGGATAAAGGGACGTAAGGCGGTCATCCTGTTTACGGACGGTGTCGATACGACGAGCCGCTCGGCTGACCGCGTCAAGAACATCAGCGACGCGCTCGAGCTGGACGCGTTGATCTATCCGATCAGATATGACACGTTCGCCGACGTTCAGGCGATGAAGAACAAGCCGGTCGTTACGCAAACGACGACGATTCCGATCCCCGATCGAAAGCCGCCGCCGGGCGGATTGCCTTTCCCGTTTCCAACGATCGCGAGGCCCGACGAACAAGGAACTTCTCCGGAAGACTATAAACGCGCGGAAGAGTACCTGGACATACTTGCAAACCGGACCGGCGGCCGTGTTTATCTTGCAAGCTCGCTGGTGAACCTCGCCGACGCGTATTCGAAGATCGCAAGCGAACTGCGTGAATATTACAGCCTCGGTTACTATCCAAAAACCGAAGGCTCGGTCGGAAAGCGGCGGCGGATCACCGTGAAGGTCGATCGCCCGGGAACCGTCGTACGAGCACGCGACGGCTATATCGTCGGCATGAAAGCTGCGAAATCGAAG
>DATJGV010000299.1:0-7996 GCA_035494575.1 Pyrinomonadaceae bacterium
GCCCGGAACATAAACGCGATGCCGGAACGGCCGGTTGTGATCTTTGCGGATGCGTCGTTCATCAACGAATATTTTACGCGTTCGTTTATGAGTGAGCTAATGGCAGTCTTTTGGAAGGACGAATGGACCTATATGAGGAGTAGCAGTATTAAGGCAGGTTTCAAGAGCAAGCGTCAGCGCTGGACGGATATTTTCCGGAACAACAATGGCGTCAAGAAGACCGCGAGCGGCAGCGTGCTTAGCATCGAGCTCTTTGTCATACGTCTCGCGAACCTTTTCCATTTCGGCAAGCAGCGCGTCGTCGGGCGATCTGCCTTCCTTCTTGAGTTTGTCGAGCTGCGTACCGAAAATTGCCTGAACGGCCGAGTCGCCTTCCATAACGCCCATACGTCCCGTCGGCAGCGAAAAGATAAAGTCGGGATCGAAACCCTGCCCGGCCATAGCGTAATAGCCCGCTCCGGAGGCGTGGTTAATGGTCAGGACGATCTTGGGCACGGTGGCGGTGGCCATTGCCTCGACAAACCTGGCACCGGCGCGAATGATTCCGCTGTGTTCGGCTTCGGCCCCGACCATAAAACCGGACACGTCCTGAACGAAAAGCAGCGGCGTCTGATGGCGGCTGCAGTTCTCGATAAAGTAGGCCGTCTTTTCGGCGGATTCGGTATAGACAATGCCGCCGAACCGCGGAGGCGTTCCGGGTTTGCCTTTGGACATCCCACGCGAATTTGCGATGACGCCGACAAGGATTCCGCCGATGCGTCCGGTGCCGCAGATCATCTCTTTGGCAAAATCGGCCTGAAATTCTTCGAGGCCGCCATCATCCATAAACGTATTAAGCACGGCGTGCATATCGTACGGAGCACGATGATCGTCGGGCAAAATATTGTAAAGCTGTTGGCTATCAGTTATTGGCGAACGGCTTGCTGTGATCGAAACCCGGGCAGGCTCTTTAGCGGGTAATTCGCCGACAAGGTCCCTGATCTTTGACAAACAATCTTCTTCGTTTTTCGTGCGGTAGTGTGCAACGCCGGATATCGCGTTGTGCGTCATCGCACCGCCGAGCGTCTCGTTATCGATGGTTTGCCCGGTCGCGCCTTTTACAAGGTTCGCCCCGCCGAGACCCATGAACGATGTGCCGTCGACCATCAGGATGACGTCGGACAGAGCCGGCAAATACGCGCCGCCCGCGACGCACATTCCCATTACGGCGGCGATCTGCGGCACCTTCAGATACCGCCGCATCAGCGAGTTGTAATAAAAGATCCGCGCCGCGCCGTATTGCCCCGGAAAAACACCGCCCTGATACGGCAGGTTTACACCGGCGGAATCGACAAGATAGATGATCGGCACGCGGTTCCGCATGGCGATCTCTTGCGCACGCAGGATCTTTTTGATCGTTTCCGGATACCACGCACCGGCCTTTATCGTCGCGTCGTTTGCAACGACGACGCATTCGCGGCCATCGATCTTGCCGACAACCGTAACGACCGCGGCCGCGGGTGCCTTCCCGTCGTATTCGTCGTAAGCGACAAGCAGGCCGATCTCTTGGGAATAAGTGTCCGGATCAAGTAGCAGTTCGATCCGTTCTCTTGCCGTGAGTTTGCCCTGTTTGTGGATCTTCTCGATCTTTTCCGGCCCGCCGCCAAGCTTCAGCTTATGCTCAAGGCGCAGGTATTCGTCGGTAAGCTCGCGAAGGCGGGATTTAGTTTGCTTTTTCATTCAAAGAAAATGGGGTGTTGGTTTAAGTAATATCGGTTTTCCCCTAATGACTGGCTTGGGAGCGATGTCGCATCTCGTTTTTATATCCACCACCACTTGCGCCTGTGCAACACGGTATTTCAGACGAGTATTTTGGAAAAACCATGATTACTTCGCCGGATTTTGTCTGTGGCAAGTTCACAGGAACTTCGATCAAACCATATCGGCTTCCGTTTATAAACCAAACACTGGCTAATCCAAGGGCAAACGTCATAAGCGCAATTCTGATTTGTCTATACTGAAACATTACTTTCTCTCACTAATGACAAACGTCGGAACCATGCCGCCGCCGCTCGATACATTCGCGAGCTCAGTTACGGACAAACGCGTAAACGCCGCGCCGACAATGCCGTTGAACAGCAATGGGTCAAGATCTACAAGCTGCTCGACCATGCTGATCTTGCCTTCGTAACCGAACAGCATCGGGAAGATCTCTTTCGAGGTCTTCACGCGCTCCTGCACGAGATAGTCACCATCGGAAAGCGCGGTTTTGATAGCGTCGTTCCATTCACCTTCGGTCGAGTTCCAACCGATATAGATACCGTGACCGCCGTAATCGTCATTCGGCTTTAAAACCAGTTTGTCGGAATTCTGCCGCGTCCATTCAACGAGATCGACATCTTCGCCATGATAGGTAGTTTTTTCGTCACGAAACTTTCGCGTCCACGGCACGTGAGCATTTATCGCATTTATTTCTTCGTCGTTGAACAAATGCGCAAATTTTTCATTTGTCAGCACCGCAAAGATCGCTTTCTTATGAACGAGCTTGCTGCGAAAATTGTTGACCATGCATATCGCGCCGGCGCGGTATGCATCAAGCAATGCGGGAAATTGGTCGATGATCGGCAGATATTCGTTCACCAGCAAGCGCTTGTAAACTACATTGATCGTCAGGCCGCGATAGTAAAGCTTCTCGCCGTCAAATTCGAGTTCTTCCGGCGAGCAGATGACGGACGTATACCCGGCATCTTGGAAATAATCGCGGAAAAGCTCAAATTCCTTTTGCGTCGGCAAACCCTTCAGATCGACGATCGCGATAACGGGCGGCGTCTCCGGTTCGCTGCCAATAAATTCCTCGTAACACGTGAGCAAAACATCGAGCAGCTTCGAGCTTCCCTCAAACGGCCGCACATCGTATCGCTCGCGAAACTTGTGCATTACCGGCAAGGATTCAAAGATCTTCGAAGCAGAATCCGCGTAAGCGATCCCCGCCGGACTCTCTCCGTTCAGCTCGACAAAGCTGTACGCCTCATCCGTCAAAAACGAATCGAGCCGCGATGTCGGCGAGACCTGTTCGTAGCCCGGATCGATCTTTACCAGCTCGCGTTCGATCGCGGTTACTCCGAGTTCGTCGAGAATTGCGTCATCGCCGACGGCTGCGTCTTTTACCTTTTGCAGCGCGTTCCATATAGTTTCGCAGATCGTCTTTACGCGTTCCCAATCGCTTTCGGTAATAAAATGCGGCCGCAAATATGGCGTCAGCCGCCGTCCGCCGAAGATCAATTTGCTGTGCTCGAGGGCTCGATCAAGAGCAAGCGTCGAGGCTTCGGCAAGATCGGGATCAGCTAGTAACTGGTGATAATGTTCGACGGCTTGCTTTAGCATTATTTGGACATGCTGAGGACCTCTTCGTACTCGTCCTTGGTCAGCGGCACGACCGAAAGCCGCGAAAGCCGAACCAACGCGATGTCCTTGAGATTTGGGTTTGCCTTGATCGCGGCGAGCGTAACAGGATTTTTAACGGGTTTCCCGGCCTCGAGCTCGACCGCGACCCATGTATCGCCATCAGCCGTCGGATCGGGGAAATAAGTTTTGGAAACGGTTGCCAGCCCCACTACGGCCTTGTCATCACCTGAGTGATAATAAAAAACCTTGTCGCCTTGTTTCATCGCTTTCAGGTTGTTTCGGGCGGTGTAGTTGCGGACGCCGGTCCAATCGGTCTTACCTTCCTTCTGAAAATCGCTAAAGGAATAAGAATTAGGTTCTTGTTTTACTAGCCAATAGTTCATAGGAATTTGGTTTTAGGTATTTGGTTATTGGAATTTGTTTACGTTCGGGCGGAAGTCTTTCAGAGAAATCTATAGCATTCTCTTTCTGACCTCTCACTTTCTATTTCTTTTGCGCCTCAGCCGCTTTCTTATTCAACCATTTCGCTATTCGCTCAAGTGCCGGGCGGAACGGCTTAAAGATCTTTGCGCGGATGCTGTTCTTGTTTTGCTGCTCGCTCCAGACCTTCAGATTCTTTTCGGCGTATTGGCGGATCTGCGGTTCGAGGCTCTGTCGTTTGACCGAATGCCGTAATGTTAGATAGTGATGCTGCCCAACAAGTGAAAATAGCAGCCCTGCCAAATTTCCCTTGAACTGGCTCTTTGCCATCCATTTTTTTGCAAACCCTTCGGTCGGCTGCAGCAAGGCTCCCATCGAGAGTTCGAGCCAGGCATTTTGATTACCCGCCTTCGGATGATAAAGCCCCGGAAGATCGCCTTTCACCTGCATATCCTTCAATCGCGGATCGTTTATAAAATCGACAAGTTTGATACGGTCGATCCCGCGCAGGTGCTCGATAGGCAGAAAATCCAGCGCCTTGTTGATGCTTTCCTCTGTGTCCTTCGGAAGCGGAAACGTAGCCTGATTCTCGATCCGAATCTTAGTGATCTTTGCGGTTTTCTGTCCCGCAGTCTGTATTGCCATAACTGCTGTAAATTGTAATAGGTAAATGGAGAATAGTAAATCAGACCACGCTGGTGTGGCGATTATGCAACACTATCGGGAATCGACGTTACGATGTTTTTCGCTAAAGTCCGTCTTTATGGACTTTAGCGAAACCGCGTTGCTTGGCACGGAGGTTGTAATGAATCCGGAAATTGAAACTTCGAACATGAACCAAACAACGATCTCCAAGCCAATCGAAATCACCGGTGTCGGCCTGCACACAGGCGTGCCGGTCAATCTTAGATTAAAGCCGGCGCCCGAAAACACCGGCTATATCTTTGTCCGCACCGATCTTGATGATTTCGAGATACCGGCGTCGGTCGAATACATCTCGCATTGCAGTTACGCAACGACGCTTATGCGACGCGGTGTTGTTTTGTCGACGTGCGAGCATCTGCTTTCGGCGCTGCGCGGCGCCGGCGTCGATAACTGCTTTATCGAACTCGACAATATCGAGATACCGATAATGGACGGATCTAGCGAGGATTTTATCCGGCTGGTCGAAAACGCGGGCATCGTGTCACAAACGTCGCCGCGCCATTTCCTTAAGATCTTAAAAACGGTCGAGGTTGCCGAGGGCGACCGCAAAATGTCCGTCGGCCCCTCCGACAAATACGAGATCGAATGCATGATCGATTTTCCTCATCCGTTTATAAAGAAACAGGGGCTGCAGTTTGTATTCGAAAACGGCTCGTTCGGCAAAGAGATCGCGTCGGCGCGAACTTTTGGCTTTACGCACGAGATCGAAATGCTGCGAAAGGCAAATCTCGCTCTTGGCGGGTCGCTCGACAATGCCATCGTTCTGACACCTGATGGAATGTTGAACGAAACTCCTTTGCGGTTTGACGACGAGTTCGTCCGGCACAAGATACTCGACATCATCGGCGATTTTGCTCTCCTGGGAATGCCCATTTTAGGAAAGATCATCGCGGAAAAAAGCGGCCACTCGGTGCATGCCGCGTTGATGAGTAAGTTATTGAAAACTGAGAATGCCTGGGAGATCGTAGAATCCAATACAGCTTAGTTACTTCTCGTTGATTTCGGGAACATCCCACGGCAGTTCCTGATGCTCACGAATTTTCCGATCGACGGCCCTTAATTCTTTCGAATTTGTGTCGAGGTTGATGAGCCGGGCCTGCAGGAACGAATGCACGGCCGGAAACAAGAGTCCCAACACCAACCCGAAAATAACCTGAGCTCCAAAGAGCCCCATCGCCGCATGACCGGTCGCAACAGGTCGGTTCGATATTGTTTGCCAAATTGTAACCGGACCGAGTACCCATAAAAGAAATCCGTGGCTTATTCCGAAAAGCCATCCGCCCTGACGGTCATTGGCAGCCCGCTTAAAAATCGCTGCATAAGCAATACCCGCAAGTATCATCAGGGCCGCATACACAACAAGCGTGACCGGCATGCTTGCCGATAATGTTTTCTCGATGCTGTCCAAAGCGTCCGAGAAATAAAGCACAATGAACGACGGAACGGCGGCGAAAAGACCGCTGATCGCGCCGTTTAAGTATGGACGCTGCGTCGGGCCGGGAGTATTACCGTGTGCCCGCATGTACTGTAAAAATGAAATATCCCTGGCCATACTCAACAAAGCTTTAACGTCTCGGTCCCGTAAAGTAACGGCTCGTCCTTGTACATTTCGACAAGATATCTGTAAGCGAGAGCAACGGGGCGCGGATCGCGGTTAAGATCGAACAGCCCTACAGGAAACACGTTACCGAGAGCCTTGCTCAAACCGATGTTCCAATCGACCTGATCCTGTAGGCTGTACCAGGTAAAACCAACGACGGGAACGCCGTTCTGCCTTATCAACTGAACGTTGTGCCACTGTCGCCAAAGCCAGTTCGGTGCATCGTCGGCATCAGGTGTGTTCGTTTCCGTGTGCATAACCGGCCGGCGGTATCGCTGGTAATATTGTGTCGTGATGACGTACCATCCGAACAGTTCACCGAGCATCTCGATCTCGCCGTCGCTGTTTATCAGCTTTTCGTTCCACTCGTAATAGTCGATGCCCAGGATCGCGCGTTTTCCTACGGATTGCTCCATAAACCACTCATATTCTTCTCTCGGGAAGCCGTTATCTATCAGATAAGCAAATATGTCCGCTCTAACCGGCAAGCCATAGAGCAGATCAAGCGCGATGAACCGTCGCTGATTTTCAAAATCGGCTTGAGACCGTATATATTTGTCGGGACAGCACGCCTGGTGAAATTCCCCGCTCTCGCTGTTGACGAAAACGGCATCCGGCCTGGTCTGCAAGATCTCGCGCATCATAAGAACGCTAGCCCGAGCAACGTTTCTGATCGCCCTTACAAATCCCGTTTCGCTTTGAAGTTGTTCGTTCCAGACGCCCTCAAGAGCGCTCATTCTCGCCGTTACGTACATTTCATTGATGGGCGTATAAAATTTGATCCACGGATAACGTTCTGCAAAGGCCCGCGCATATTGTGCCAGTGCTTCGGGCAGGTATAGATTCTGAAAGTTTTCAAGCCAATCGGGAACTCCAAAATGGCAAAGATCGATTATCGGTACGATCTCAAGCTCTCTCATCGCACCGCAAACGTCGTCCATAAACGACCAATCAAATTTGTTTTCGGCTTGGTAAATAAGATGGATGGGTGGCCCGTAGCGAAGATATTTCAAACCCAGCTCACGCACCAGTTCCAGGTCGCGACGCCAGTATCCGTAATGTCCGGTTTCGGAAAGTTGGTCTATCCGCCACCGACCGCCATCGATCGTAGGAGCGCTGCATTCGATACCGGTTGCAAACATAAAATCAGCCATAAACAACCTCTTTCGCACTCGCGGCGTAACCTACGGGCTTTGTGTACAACGAACCCATTACCGCGCCGTAAATTAAATGTCCGGCAATTATGGTTGCAGGTCCAAACCAACCCAAGCCATAAGCGAACACCCCGAATCTTGGCATCCGTCCGTCGATCATGATGTCCATCTGCGGAACCATTATTGATCCCGCTAATATGGCCGGCAGGATCGAGAATATAATGCCCTGCAAAGCAGGACGAAAATCGAATGTCGACCAAAAGAAATATGCATAAAATATTGCCCAGATCGCGCCCACGACGAGGTGCATAAACAAACCTGCGGGCCACCAATACACGGCCGGTGCACCGGGTCCAAATGCCAGCATCCCAAGAATCTTGACAAGGTCAAACAGAGGCAATCCGGCGAAGATAAGCGCACGAACGATCAATTCCCACGCCAAGGAACCGCAAGCGCCCGCAAAAACCGCCTTTTTAAACGCAACTCGACGAATCATAATCAGTGCACCTGTTAAAGCACGCAATTATTATGCCGTCGCAGAACTTGTAGAGCTTTACTGTGGTGAATTACTAAATTACACAAGCAAAGAATTAACGCATTTATCCGGCAGGTATCTTCCAATGCAGGCGAACTATTCTTCCAAAAATGCTTGCAAGAGGTCGAGTTTCGTTGACCAATATTCTTTCATCTCAGCAGCCATTTTAGAATTTGGAATTTTTAGATGCTGAACCAC
>DATJGV010000300.1:0-2036 GCA_035494575.1 Pyrinomonadaceae bacterium
GATCAGCACCAACTGCAAAAGTCGCAACTTGCTTTTTCTTCTCGAGGTCGAACACCGCAAGCGTTGCGCTGCTTTCACAGGCGACAAATGCCAACCGATCTTTATAGTCGATCAGCAAGCCGTGACTATCCTTACAACCGGTCAACGGATAATGGCCAACGACCTTGTCGTTAGCCGGGTCGATCTCGACCATCTCATTGAGTCTGTGAACGGCGGCAAAAATATGTCCGGACGCGCCGTCATACTGTGTGTTCCCGACTGGCCCGCCCAGCGGGATAGTTGCCGTAACCTTATTCGTTTGGGCGTCAATGACCGTTTCTGATTTTCCAAGTTTGTTCGAAACGTAAATTTTCTTTTCCCTACTCGCGTACGCAATGCCGTCGGGATAATCACCGGTTGGAACGCGAGCAATGATCTGCAATGTATTGCTATTGATAACCACCAACTCATTCGAACCGGTTGCCGAGGCATAAAGGCGGTCCAGTTCGGGGACTATGAGGACGCCGTGAACGTGTTTGACGTTTTTGATATCGCCTGCGATTTTTTGTGCTTTCGTATCGAAGATCGTCACCATGTCATCGCCAAGATGCGCGATATACAACCTCCCGTTTAGTGCATCAAGGCTCTGATAATCGAACCGGGTCGCTCTCCCCGTAAGAGGAATATCCGCCACCTGTTTTAGAGGAAGTTTTTCCTGCGCCGATACGCTCAGCATCGAAACAAGGATCAGAAACAGAAAGGATAATGGTCTCGATCTCATTGCCGTAAATTCTATCGCTAGATCATAAATTCCGCGACGACCGGTGCATGATCGCTTGCCTTTTCGAGTGAGCGCGGCTCTTTGTCGATCCAGCAGCCAGTGCAGGTTTCGGCAAGCTGCGGGGACGCCCAAATATGGTCGATGCGAAGCCCGCGGTTTTTCTCAAACGAATGGTGAAAATAATCCCACCACGAATATTCGTCCGGCTCGTCATTGATCTGGCGAAACACATCGACGAATCCCCATCTTTTCACCTCACGAATGGCGTCGCGTTCCGGCCTTGAAAAATGTACTTTGTCCTGCCAAAGGCGCGGGTTCCAGACGTCCATCTCGTGCGGCGCCACGTTCAGATCGCCGCATAACAGAACATTGTCCTCGACGTCGAAATTTTCATCAAAGTATTGCCGCAGGCGACGAAGCCACTCGAGCTTGAACGCAAATTTTTCGGTTCCCGGCGCGGTGCCGTGCGGAACATAAACATTGACGATCCGAACCGCATTTACCGTTGCCCCGATCAGGCGTTTTTCCGCATTCGGCTTGTCATCGGGAAGGTTATGCTGCAGGTCGAGTATGGGATGTTTCGAGAGTAAGGCGACGCCGTTGTACGCTTTTTCACCGATGAATGCGACGTGTTGAAAACCGGCGGACTTAAGCTTGTGCTGCGGAAATCTTTCGTCAACGCACTTTGTTTCCTGCAAACACAGCACATCAGGATCATTGGCCCTGCACCACGCTAACAAAATATCAAGCCGAGCGTTGACCGAATTTATGTTCCAGGTTGCGATCTTCACAAGGTAAACTCGGCGACGACGGGCGCGTGGTCGGACGGCTTTTCGAGCGAGCGTGTCGACCTGTCTATCCAGCAGCCGGTGCACTTCCCGGCCAGCGATGTGGACGTCCAGATGTGATCGATGCGCAGGCCATGGTTCTTTTGCCAGGCTCCTTCGCGATAGTCCCACCATGAAAACTCTTTCACATCGCCGTTCAGCTTTCTAAAAACATCTGTAAAACCCCATTGTTTTACGTGATGAATTGCCGCGCGTTCGGGTTTTGAAAAATGGAGCCTTCCCTCCCACAACGGCGGGTTCCAGACGTCAAGCGGGTCCGGTGCCACGTTAAAATCGCCACACAAAAGAACATCGCCGCTCTTGTCGCAGGTGTCGTCAAAGTAACGCCGCAGCCGCTGCAGCCAGTCTAACTTGAACGTAAATTTGTCGCTCCAAAGCTCGGTGCCGTTCGGGATGTAGGTGTTAACTATGCGGACGCCGTTGACCGT
>DATJGV010000301.1:0-9032 GCA_035494575.1 Pyrinomonadaceae bacterium
ACCACCACTACGCGGACGGGTTTGAAATTATGAATATCGAAGAAATACAAGAAGGTTTGACATTTGACGACGTGCTGCTCGTCCCCGCTTACTCCGAAGTGCTGCCGGGCGACGTCGACACCAAAACGCAATTTTCACGAAATATAGATCTGAATATCCCCTTATGCTCGTCGGCGATGGACACGGTGACCGAGGCAGCACTCGCGATCGCGCTTGCGCAGCAGGGCGGCATCGGCGTAATTCACAAAAACTTTTCGATCGAGCAGCAGGCCGAAGAGGTCGATAAGGTTAAACGCAGTGAGTCGGGTATGATCGTCGACCCGGTAACGATACGCGACGACGCCTTTGTGTCTGAGGCACTGGCGATAATGGAAAGATTCAGCATCAGCGGCGTGCCCGTCGTTGACGAGAACGGATTGCTTGTTGGCATCATTACGAACCGCGATCTGCGGTTTGAAACGCGATACGACATTCCGGTTTCCGAGATAATGACGCCGCAGCCGCTCGTCACCGTTCCGATAGGAACTACGTTGGACGAAGCGAAGATAAAGCTGCAAAAACACCGCATCGAAAAACTGCTCGTGGTCGACGATGACGGTCATCTCAAAGGTTTGATAACGGTCAAGGACATTCAAAAAGCGATCCGTTTTCCACACGCCGCGAAGGACGATCTCGGTCGTCTGCGGTGCGCGGCGGCGATAGGGGCAACCGGCGATTTTCTCGAACGTGCAGAGGCGCTTGTTGCGTCACGCGTCGATGCCATCGTTATCGACACGGCCCATGGGCACAGCTCGCGCGTTTTGGACGCAGTGAAAGCCGTCAAATCGAAACTACCCGAGGTCGAGCTAATTGCTGGAAATATCGCGACGGCTGACGCGGCAAAGGCTCTAATTTCGGCCGGTGTTGATGCGATAAAGATCGGAATCGGCCCCGGTTCGATCTGCACGACGCGAGTCGTTACCGGCGCAGGCGTGCCGCAGATAATGGCGATCCTCGAAACCGTAAATGCGGCAAAAGGCACGGGCGTTCCGGTCATCGCTGACGGCGGTATTAAATTCTCAGGCGATGTCGCAAAAGCGATCGCGGCCGGTGCGGATTCGGTAATGGTCGGCTCGCTGTTTGCCGGCACCGAAGAGGCGCCGGGTGAAGTTATCTTATATCAAGGCCGCAATTTCAAGACCTATCGCGGAATGGGTTCGATCGGCGCTATGAGAAAGGGTTCGAGCGACCGTTACGCCCAGGAGGGCACGGTGTCGGATTCGAAATATGTACCCGAAGGCATCGAGGGACGCGTCGCATACAAAGGCACGATCGCCGATATGGTCACGCAGCTCGTCGGCGGCCTACGCTCGGGCATGGGCTACACGGGTTGCCGAAGTATAAAAGAGCTGCAGGAAAACGCGAAATTCGTCAGGATAACATCTGCGGGCTTACGCGAATCGCATGTGCATGATGTGATCATCACGAAGGAGGCTCCGAATTATAGGTTGGAAAGCTAAATCAATTTGATTGCCTAAATTTATGCTGAAACATCTTGCTATCCTTTCTCTCATATTAGTTGTCTTGTTTGGGACAACATATGCTATTTGGTATTTCGCCTTTCCGCTGGATCACTTAGATTACTTGGCAAACCACGGGATAGCAATTTATGGTTGGGTTGTAAAGAAGGATCCGGAAAATCACGCCGCAGTTACTTATTCGTATGTCGTTGATAACGTTCGGTACTCGGGAACCGGAGGGAGTGGACGAGGCAACCCACGCTTTGATCAGTTACAACAAGGGGACCAAGTTGTTGTCTTTTACGACCCTAATAATCCTGCAGATTCGTTCCTCGGTTACCCACAGTATCAAACTGATCTCGATCGGAGTTTTGCGAAGATGGCTGCAGGCATGATCGCAGTTTTTATGTTTATACCTATAGCTGGTGTGTACATAGGAATCCTGCAAGCGATCAAGTCGAAAAAGTCGAAATTAGGTCAAGCGAATAGTTCTGAGTGACGTTCGCGAACGAAGAACGTTTAAACGCCCTCGGTATTTTTTGCCCGGCTCGAACCACGCCGTAAACGACGTGGCTAAACTAATGTTAAGGAGTTAGCTAATGAAACGTTTCCCTCGGATTCAAGTGCGCAAAACGATGGTCTTCATTGTTTTGATAATGTTGGTTCTCGTAAGCATGCTGACAGCCATACAAGCGCAGAAATACGATCAGAAGACTTTCGCCGAGATGCAATGGCGGATGATCGGCCCTTTTCGCGGCGGGCGTGTGAATGCGGTCAGCGGAGTGCCCGGGCAGCCGACCGTTTTTTATTTTGGCTCAGTTGGCGGAGGTCTATGGAAATCATACAACTCCGGCAGAACGTGGGCTCCGATATTTGACGGCCAGGACGTCGCCTCGATAGGTGCAGTCGCCGTCGCGCCGTCGAGCCCCGACACCATTTATGTCGGAACCGGCGAAGCCGATATGCGTTCGCAGATCACATACGGCGACGGTATGTATAAATCCACCGACGGCGGCAAGACCTGGAAGCACATCGGACTTGAAAATACGCGACAGATAGGCCGCATCTCCGTCGATCCTAAAAATCCGAATATTGTTTTTGTTGCCGCGCTTGGTCACGTCTATGGGCCTAACCCCGACCGCGGACTTTTTCGCTCTAAGGACGGCGGCGCAACTTGGGAAAAGGTGCTTTTCAAGAACGAGAATGTAGGAGCCATCGACGTCGCCATCGACCCGACCGATTCAAAAACTGTTTACGCAACGCTTTGGAACACACGGCGCCCGCCCTGGAGCATTTACCCGCCATCGTATGGACCGGGCGGCGGAATTTTTAAATCCACCGACGGAGGGAATACGTGGAAGCCGCTCGAAAACGGCATTCCGGTCGAGGGACAAGGCCGGATCGGAATTACGATCTCGCCAACGAATCCCAGGCGTCTCTACGCAATAGTGGATGCAAAGGCCGGCGGGCTTTATCGCTCGGACGATGCGGGTGCAAGCTGGAAACTTATTTCCGACCAAAAACGTTTATGGGGACGCGGCTGGTACTTTTGCAAGATCGTCGTCGATCCGAAGGACCAGGATACGGTTTACGTTTCGAACACTTCGGTTTATAAATCGACGGACGCCGGTCAAACATGGACGGCTATAAAGGGAGCGCCGGGCGGTGACGATTATCATCAATTGTGGATCTACCCGGCCGATCCGAAACGCATGATACTGGCGAGCGACCAGGGAGCCGTTGTCACCGAGGACGGCGCTGCAACCTGGAGTTCGTGGTACAACCAGCCGATCGCGCAGGTTTACAACGTTGCGACCGATTACCGATTTCCATATTGGGCGACCGGCTCGCAGCAGGACAGCGGCGCGGTGGGCGTCGTAACACGCAGCAATCACGCTGAGATTTCAAATCGCGACTGGTCGCCCATCTGCGCGGGCGGCGAATCGGGATATACCGCGCCCGATCCGCTGCATCCGAACATCCTGTTTGGGGGGACCGTTACGCGGTGCAATGTCGAAACCGGCGAGACGGCAAACGTTTCACCCGAGCGGATGATGACCGTTCCGCCAAGACACACGTGGACGCTGCCGCTGGTATTTTCCGAGGCAGACCGGCACGCGCTTTATTTCAGCAACCAGTTTTTATTTAAGACGACAAACGGGGGCGACAGTTGGACGCAGATCAGTCAGGACATGACACGCGAAGACCCAGGCACGCCGCCTAACCTTGACGAAGCAACGGCAAAGGACGCTCCGGCCGATAAACGGCGCGGCGTGATATATACGATCGCTCCTTCGCCGCTGCGGGCTTCGACGGTTTGGATAGGCACGGACGACGGCCTGATACACGTGACCAACGACGACGGCAAGACGTGGGCAAATGTGACTCCGCCTGAACTCACACCATGGAGTAAGGTCGTGATGATGGACGCGTCCCATTTTGACGTTAACGAAGCTTTTGCGGCGATAGACCGGCATCGACTGGAGGACAACGAGCCCTATATTTATCGCACCCGCGACGGCGGCAAAACATGGCAGCTGATAACAAAGGGGCTGCCCGCCGGTGTGTACATGCAGACGGTCAGAGAGGACACGCAGCGAAAGGGATTATTGTTTTGCGGCACCGAGTTGGGTGTCTATGTCTCGTTCGATGACGGTGATAATTGGCAGTCGCTTCAGCTAAATATGCCGCACGTCTCGATGCGCGATCTTGATGTTCACGGGAACGATCTTATTGTAGCGACACATGGCCGCGGATTTTGGGTGCTCGACGATATTACGCCGTTGCGGCAAATATCCGACGAAGTTGTGAGATCCAATGCATTTATGTTCGCCCCTGAGGTCGCTTATAATCTGCCGCAGCCGACCGAAAACGGGACGCCGCAGCCGCGTGACGAACCGTTGGCCGAAAATCAGCCTTACGGCGCGGTGATCGACTATTATCTCGGAGCACCGGCGAACGGACCGGTCGTTTTGGAGATTCTGGATCCGGCAGGCGAGTCGATCAAGAGGTTTTCGAGCGAGGATAAGGTAACGCCTGTTGACCCTAATACATTGGATATTCCCGCGTTTTGGATCAAATCACCGCCCATCTTATCGACAGCCGCCGGGATGCATCGTTGGGTGTGGGACTTGAGGCCAACGCCTCCTGCCGTGCCTGCAGGCCAGGGAAACGGATTCAGACGCGGCGTTTCGTCCGTTTTGCCCGGTACATACACCGTTAAGTTGACGGTCGGCGGGCATAGCTATACAAAGCCGTTGGTGATAGAAATGGACCCGAGAGTGAAGCCGTGATAGAGCAACGCTAGTCACAGTTAAGAAATTCAGAGGCTCGTTCCCACTCGGTATAAAGTTCCTGAATGACTCTTTCGGTTTCACGATGCATTTTGGTAACCGCGCTGAGCTTTTCGAAATCGGAGGCAATATTCGGGTCGGCCATTTGCAGCGAAAGTTGCGCGGATTTTTCTTCGAGAGTAGGGATTTGCTGTTCGATTTCCTTGATGCGAGCCTCCAGGCGGTTGCGTTGGTTTTTGGACAGACTATCTGAATGCGGGCTGCGGGTTGCGAGTCGCGAATTTTCCGTCTCTTTTCTTATTTGTGTCGTTTCGGGTTGTTTCGTGGTTCCGACCTCTTCTGACTCCGCGTCGCCGCGTCTCTGCGCCGCCACGTCGCGTTTTTCCTTCCAGTCGTGAAATTCGGTGTAGTTGCCGTTGAATTCATCGACCGAGCCGTCGCTGTTGATGGACAACATCTGCGTAGCGATCTTGTCCAGGAAATAGCGGTCGTGGCTGACGGTTACGACGGTCCCGTCGTATTCGGCCAACGCGTTTTCGAGCGCTTCGCGTGACGGTATGTCCAGGTGGTTCGTAGGCTCGTCGAGGACGAGAACGTTCTTGCCGGAATAGATCAGTTTCGCAAGCGCGAGCCTTCCCTTTTCACCGCCGGAAAGCGTCGAGACAGATTTGAACACATCGTCGCCGAAAAACAGAAAACCGGCGAGAAACGATCGCAGCGCGCCGCTCTCGACAAGCGGAGCTACGCGGCGAAGCTCGTTGATCACATCGTTGCGCAGGTCGAGCGTTTCGAGATTTTGCGAATAATAGCCGATGTTGGTTTTTGTTCCCCAGTTGATCGTACCGGAAAGCTCGCGGATCTCGCCAAGCAGGGTCCGCAGCAGCGTCGTTTTGCCCGTTCCATTGCCGCCGATGATGCCGAGAGCTTCGCCGCGATGCAGCGTGAAATTGATGCCGGACGCGAGAATTTTCGTGCCGTAACCGACAGCGAGATCTTCGACGGTGAGAACGTTGTTGCCCGCGCGTTCGACTTTCTTCAAACCAAAATTTCCGCCGCTTTTGTCAGCGACAACGGCGTCGAGACGTTCAAGGCGTTCGAGCATGTTGCGGCGCGATTTTGCCTGTTTGGTTTTCTGGCCTTCGAGATTGCGGCGGATGAATTCCTGTGTCTTCGCGATCATCTGCTGCTGGTTCTCGTATTCGCGTTGCTGCTGTTCGCGGCGAAGCGCACGCTCGGTCAAAAACTTTGAATAATTCCCTTTGTACGAAACCGCTTTGCCGTTGTCGATCTCAATGATGCGGTTCGTGATGCGGTCGAGGAAATAGCGGTCGTGGCTGATGACGACGAACGCCCCGTCGTGGCCCGCAAGAAAATTTTCGAGCCATTCGACGGCCATTACGTCGAGGTGGTTCGTCGGCTCATCGAGGAGCAGAACGTCCGGCGCTGAAAGCAAAACGCGAACCAGGCCAAGGCGATTTTTTTGCCCGCCGGAAAGCGTCGAGGTCTTTGTGTTCCACGTTCCTTCAGGAAAGCCCAATCCCTGCAGCGCTGCCTCGGCACGCGCGGCATAGGTGAATCCATCAGCCTGTTCGAAGGCGTGCTGCAGCTCGGCGTAGCGTTCGAGCACGGCGTCAGAATGGTCGGTCGCCATTAGCAATTCGAGCTCGCGCATTTCCGATTCGATGTCGTGAATCGCCTTGAACGCTGAAAGCGCGGCGATATGGACGGTTTCATTTTCGTCAAAATCGACATGCTGGCTTAGAAGCCCGAGCCTTAGGCCGCCCGAACGGACAACGTCGCCCGTGTCCGGCGCCTGCGCTCCGGTGATCATGTCGAAAACAGTCGTTTTGCCCGCACCGTTGCGGCCGACGAGGCCGATCTTCTCGCCGGGGTTGACCTGAAAGGTCACGCCGCGAAGTATTTCGTGCCCGGCGTAGGATTTTGTAACGTTTGAAAGTCTGAAGAGCATAAAAAACAGTAGCCGGTTGCCGGCAAGAGGCCGAAAACCGACTACTCGAATTTACCGAAAAACGGTTTTACTTGTTCGCCGGCGATGTTGCCGGTGCGTTTGCAGCCGGTCTCGTTGCCGCCGGTCTGGCCGCTGTTGCGGCAGGCGTTGCCGCCGGTTTTGCGCCGGAGGTTGTGTTTGCCGGCGCCGCGTTCGTATTCGCCGCAGTGTTTGCCGGAGTTGCCTCAGGCGTGTTCGTGTTCGCCGCAGCCGGTGTGGCCGCGCCGGCCGGACGCGCTCCGCTCAGCTCATTCGGATTGTCAACGACCTTTTTGGCAAGGTAGTTTTCGATCTTGGCTTCGTTCATCGCGATCGCCTGATACGACGCCGTGAGAAGCTGCTTGCGGTTGTTTACCAGCGCATCAGCAACCTGTTGTCGGACGCCGGGGCTGTCGAGCGTCAACGCTTCGTCCTTGTCGCTTCGTTCCTGCAATTTGATTATGAAAAGTTTACCCTGTGACCGTGCGGTGACGATGCCGCCGATCTGAAGCTGCGGATTCATTAGACCTGCGGCAGTCTGTTCACCGAACGCCTGTTTCAGATCATCCTCGGTCAGATAACCGAGATCGCCGCCCTGGAACTTGCTTTGGTCTTCGCTGCTTTCGCGTGCAAGCTGTGCAAAATCCTGACCGGTTTTGAGCTTGCCGATCACCTCGTTTGCCTTAAGAACCGAAGATTGTTCGTCGGTCGTCGTGTCGCCTTCGCCGCTATTCGACGGGTCGATGACGATCGCGGCGAGCTTGACGCCTTTTCTTTTTACGAACGCGTCCTTGTTACCGTTGTAGAAATCCTGGATCTCCTGGTCCTTCGGAGCCTCGATCTTGCCGGTGACCTTATCAACGAGCTTTTGTATCGCGAGGCCCTTCTTGATGCTCTCGCGGAACGATGCCTCGTCGAAGCCGGCCTGTTTCATCTGCTTGTCGAACGCCTCAGCCGAGAGTTTGCTGTCGACCTTACGTTTGTTGATCTCTGCCGTAACGTCATCATCGCTGGGCACGGTGCCTTCCTTTTCGGCCTTTTGATACATCACTTCCTGCTCGATCAGGCTCTGCAGGACCTGAAGCCGCGCACCGGCAAGCTCAAGAGGCGAAAAACGTGTTTCCTGCCCCTGCGTTTGCTGTTTCATCGCGCGGTCGACGTCTTCCATCTTGATGACCTTGCCGTTTACTGTCGCCGCCGTTTCGTTCGGATCTACGCCGCCCACGGAATTCGACGAGCTGCCTGAACCGGTACAGGCACCTAAAAATGCAGCGAAAGCCGCAAGAGCGGTCGCCGCGATTAACCTTTTTGAAATTTTTTGCACTTTGGCCATTACTCCTTTAAGTTAGCAATACGTATGACTGCTTGACTACACATACGAATATTTGTTATAAAATTTATTTTTGAGTTTTCCAAAAACTCTAATCTTTTACACCTCGTTTTATTTACGGAGGCTTTAATATTATGGCAAAACGATGCGAAGTATGCGGCAAAGGGCCGCAATTTGGAAACAACGTCTCACACGCGAATAATAAAACCCGACGGCGTTTCGAGCCGAATCTGCAGTCGATTCGCGTTCAACTTCCGAGCGGCGGAAACGGCCGGATGAAGGTATGCACACGCTGCATTAAATCAGGTAAGATTGTCAAAGCTGCGTAAAAACGTTTGATAACAAGCCTTCGACTTTGGTTGCCAAACGCTGAAAACATTAGCGTTTGGCTTTTCTTGTGCCCGCCGTCACGTTAAACGACCGCAATACATTCGATCTCGACGCGGGCGTCACGCGGCAGCCGTGCCGCCTGCACAGTCGCTCTCGCCGGCTTGTTCTCGCTGAAATATCGCCCGTAAACCTCGTTCATCGCCGCGAAATCGTTCATATCGGCGAGGAAAACCGAGGTTTTCACCACGTTGTTAAGAGTCGCACCGGCCGCATCGAGAACGGCCGCGAGATTCTTTAATACCTGCTCGGTTTGTTCGGCAACGCCCTCAGACACAAATTCGCCCGTTGCGACGTCGATCGGTATCTGGCCGGAGCAAAATATCATGTTGCCCGCCTTTATCGCCTGCGAATATGGCCCGATCGCGCCCGGTGCCTTTTCCGTTGAAATGATCTCGTTCTTCATTATAAAAAGAGCGTCTTTTTTGTATTAAGCAAAAGGCGAATATTATCAAATTTGAGGGAAAAAGAAAAGTTGACAGGGGTTCAGGAGCGGGCCGCAGTGTCCTAATGTTGTGGTGCGCACGTTTTCAGCT
>DATJGV010000302.1:0-12626 GCA_035494575.1 Pyrinomonadaceae bacterium
ATATCAAGCCTCCTTAAGAGAGGCTCAATATTTTATCACGGTTTTGCACAGATCGTACAGACTTTTATATCTGCAACTCTAAAACCAACTGCTTTTCTTTCGCGAGCTGCCGCCTAGGATACTGCCTAGAACGCCGCGGACTATCTGGTTGCCGATCTGGCGGCCGATCGAGCTGCTGGCCGAACGCGCGACACTTTTTCCGATAGATTCCCAAACAGAATCGGGTGCGCGTGCAGCTGCGCGCTGGGCCTTTTCTTCGTCGGCTGCTTGCTTCGTAGCTTGAGCCTCAGCATCGGCCTGCGCTTGTTGCTGGGTTTTCTCTTCGGCTTTTTTAGCAAGTATCTCGAACGCCGATTCCCGGTCAACTGCCTGTTCGTACTGCCCGGCGACGAGCGAATTTTGCATCAACTGTTGCCGCTGTTCAGGCGTGATCGGCCCGATCTGTCCGACCGGCGGCACGACGAACGCGCGGTCAACAATTGTCGGAATTCCCTTTTCGTCAAGCAACGAGATCAGCACCTCGCCGACGCCGAGTTCGGTGATCGCTTTTTCGACATCGATCTTGGGATTTTCACGGAACGTCTGCGCTGCAACTTTGACGGCCTTTTGCTCCTGAGGCGTGTAGGCGCGAAGCGCGTGTTGGACGCGGTTGCCAAGCTGCGCAAGAACTTTGTCGGGAATATCGGCAGGATTTTGGGTAACAAAATAAACGCCGACACCTTTTGAACGGACGAGACGCACTACCTGTTCGACCTTGTCGACAAGCGCCGTCGGCGCGTCGTTAAACAGCAGGTGAGCCTCGTCGAAAAAGAACACAAGCTTTGGCTTGTCCAGGTCTCCCGCCTCCGGCAGCTGCTCAAAAAGCTCGGACAATATCCACAGCAAAAAGGTCGAGTAAAGCATTGGCGAATTGATCAGCTGATCGGCCGCAAGCAAATTGAGTACGCCTTTGCCGCTTTCCGTCTGCATGAAATCGTCAAGCTTTACCGCCGGTTCGCCAAAAAACTGCTCGCCGCCCTGTTGGTCGAGCTGCAGCAGGCCGCGTTGAATCGCTCCGACCGACGCTTTTGATACGTTGCCGTATTGCGTCGTGAACTGATCGGCATTGTCGCCGACGTATTGCATCAGCGATGTCAGGTCTTTGAGGTCGAGCAAAAGCAAGCCGTTGTCATCGGCGATCTTGAAGGCAAGAGCCAGAACGCCTTCCTGAGTGTCGTTCAGCTGCAGCATGCGCCCAAGCAGCAGCGGCCCCATCTCGGAAACCGTAGCGCGCAGCGGGTGTCCCTGTTTGCCAAAAACGTCCCAAAGCGTGACCGGGCTGCCGGCGTATTGGACGTTATCGATGCCGAGCAGTTTATTGCGCTCTTCGACCTTTGGGTTGTTGCCGCCCGGCTGGCTGACGCCGGTCAGGTCGCCCTTGATATCGGCCATAAAAACGGGAACGCCGCGTTGGCTGAACCCTTCGGCGATACGCTGAAGCGTGACCGTCTTACCTGTGCCGGTCGCTCCGGTGATAACGCCGTGCCGGTTCGCCATGTTGGTTAACAGGACGTACTCGTTGGCGTCCTTTTTTGCTACAAGAATTGGTTCTGTCATATTTTTTTTGTTTTGCCCGCGAATAATACGGATGAAAAATCAAATTGATCTAATTCGTGTTCATTCGCGTAATTCGCGGGCAACTTCTTATTGATCTACGCTGTTGCCTCTGCCTTATCGGGATGGGGTTTATCGACGTTGAACATCCAGTTTATGCCGAACTTGTCGGTCAGCATTCCGAACCTTTCAGCCCAAAACGTTTCCTGTATCGGCATTGTGACCTTGCCGCCGGCGGACATCTTTTCGAACATCGATTCCGCTTGGGCAATATCACCGCTTCCGACAGCGAGCGAGATGTTATTACCGACGGTGATCGGGTGTTCTTCAGACAAATTGTCCGACGCCATAATGACCGTGTCGCCGATCTTGAGCGAGCAGTGCATCACCGCGTTGTCCGGGCCCTGACCCTTCATCGGCGAATCGCCGTAGCGGCCGATGTACAGGATCTCACCACCCAAACATTCTCTGTAAAAATTGATCGCCTCTTCGCAGTTGCCGCCAAAGGCGAGGTACGGTTTTACTCCTAACATTTTTTCCTCCATTTATTTCCGGAATAACTGACAATTTATTTCCTCTCGTATTTCCAGTTGCGGCGTTTCCCTTCCGCAAGCCACTCGATCGCGGTTGCCAGCCGCTTGTCCCGGGTCGCGTCTGTTTTGGCCTCGGTTATCCATTCGACGTACTCTTTTTTGCAGCTGTACGGAAAACTATTGAATGTTTCGGCGGCTGCATCGTGCTTTGCGAGCGCTTCGAGCAAAACGTCGGGCACGACCAGCTCTTTTTTGTCGCTGGAAACGAAGGCCCGCTTTACCTTGACGCCTTCATCGTTCAGCTTCATCGCGTCGGCGATCAGCTTTTTCATCGTCTTGTCGTCCGGGAGGTCTTTAACGGAAGTTAGCCGGCCAAAGCTGCCCATGGCAGTTTTTTCGGCGGGAAAGGCGGCATCTTCGAGAAGGGATTGTTTCCAAAAGCCGAACGCGCAATGCTGTTTGAACGACGCCATCGAACACATCATCTGGCCCTTGTAATCAAAGTGCGGAAAGCTCCATTTCATCGTTTCAATCACGTCGGGACAAGCTGTGTGGACGAGTTTGCGGATGTGCAGCAAGATCGGCTTGGCAAAGTCGGCTGAACGGTCGATGTATACATCGACGCGGGGATCAAGCGTTGGCATAGTGTTCTACGGTCCTTAGCTTTTTACGAGCAATGCTTTGAAACCAACAACACGAAACAGCACCAAAAGGACGCGAATTGAACCTTTAAGCCGGTCTCTCGTGCACTGGCATTATTCGACGGACATTATAACCGATTTTCGCGTCGAATCACCAACTTTAGCCCGGACCATTTTTCATCCACGGCGCAGACTTTTACATCGACCAATCCGAGCGGAAAAGCTGCTTCGCGGACCGTGTCCTCGGTGATCTCGGTTGGAAGCTTTGCGGCCTTTTTGTACCACGAAACCCAGATCGCGCCGTCCTGTTTTATGAGATCTCGGTATTTTGAGAGGTTTTTGAAAAGGCCGTCGCGGTCGTTGGTGAATATATGCACGACGTCTGTGTCGGGCTGCGGCGAGGGCATGATAACCGCGTCGTCCGGGAGCGGAGCGAGCAATTCGGCATAGTTTTCGGGCGCATCGACGGCGAGAATTGTTGAGCCGCTTTTTATACCCAATTTTTTCGCGAGCGGCGTTCCCGAGTACCCTGCGGTCATAACGTTTATGCAATGTGCATCAAGATCGTCCTTTCGCGCGGGCCGTCAAATTCACAAAGGAAAACGCCCTGCCAGCGGCCGAGCAGCAACTCGCCGTCGGAGAACGGCACAACAACGCTTTGGCCTACAAGGACAGATTTGATGTGAGCGTCGGAGTTAGGTTCGAAATGCTTGAAATTCTGGCCAAATTGCGGAACCGACTTATGCAAAAAAGAAATGGTATCGCTTTTCACGTCCGGATCGGCGTTTTCGCTTACGGTCAAACCGCAAGTCGTGTGCTGGACGAACAATATGCAGACGCCTTCCTTATGACCTGATCCATCGACGAACGCCTCGACCTCCGAGGTGATCTCGACCATCTGCTCGCGCTGATCTGCAGTGATCCTGATCGAATGCATAAGCGATTAAGCCACAGATTAACACAGATCGGACAAAATATTGGAGCGAAGTTTCCTTACGGATGTGTCTACATTCGGTAAAACCAGCTGTTAACGGTACAAACTGCCTAATCAGACGGCGCGTAGTTGATTAAATCGTGCGATTATCTGATAATCAGTAATTTTGATATTCCCTTGATTTTCATTAGTCCGCACGGCCGCTTGAGGAAGAATGTCTTCCTAATGGGTGTGTTCTGAGAATTGGCGGAAACAACAACCAAACAATATGAACAGTTACGTTATTTATTTAGCGCCCGCTTTTGGGGTTATTGGATTGATCGTGATGGCCTTTAAGTCGGCTTGGGTCAGCAAGCAGGATGCCGGCGAGAAAAACATGCAGGAACTTGCCGGGCACATAGCCGACGGAGCGATGGCATTTCTCAAGGCAGAATGGAAGGTGCTCAGCATTTTCGTCGTTATCACTGCTGCCTTGCTGGCCTATTCCGGTACAGTGCACGAGATAAACGGCAGACAGATACATTCGAGTTGGGTGATCTGTATCGCGTTTATTTTCGGCGCGGTGTTTTCGGCGACCGCAGGATTTATCGGGATGAAGGTCGCGACCAAAGCCAATGTCCGAACGACGCAGGCCGCCCGGACAAGCCTGAAAAAGGCGTTAAACGTCTCATTCACCGGCGGAACGGTCATGGGTCTCGGCGTTGCGAGCCTCGCGGTTTTGGGGTTGGGTGGCTTGTTCATTGTTTTCCTCTCACTGTTTTCGGGGTTGGGTGAAAATCAGGTAAGGACCGCTATCGAAGTATTGACTGGTTTCTCGTTGGGTGCCGAGTCGATCGCGTTGTTTTCGCGTGTCGGCGGCGGAATTTATACAAAAGCGGCGGACGTCGGAGCCGACCTGGTCGGTAAGGTCGAAGCCGGAATTCCCGAGGACGACGTCCGCAATCCGGCGACGATCGCGGACAACGTCGGTGACAATGTCGGCGATGTGGCGGGTATGGGTGCCGATCTTTTCGGTTCGTACGTTGCCACGATCCTCGCAACGATGGTCCTGGGACAGGAGATCATTGTCAAGGATACGCTGGGCGGTTTGTCACCGATCCTGCTGCCGATGGTGATATGCGGCCTAGGCCTTATCTTTTCGATCATCGGTACCTTCTTCGTTAGGATCAAGGACGAGAAATCGAGCGTTCAGAATGCGCTGAATATCGGCAACTGGTCGGCGATAATTCTTACCGTCATAGCCTCTTACTTTGTCGTAACGTGGATGCTGCCCGACGGCGAGATCAAGTTGCGGTCGATCTCGTTTAGCAAGATGGACGTATTCTACGCGATCGTTGTCGGAACCATCGTCGGGGCGATCATGAGCTTTGTCACCGAATATTTCACGGCGATGGGCAAGAAGCCGGTGCTGTCGATCGTTCAGCAGTCATCGACCGGACATGCAACCAACATCATCGGCGGTCTGTCGGTGGGTATGAAATCGACCGTTATTCCTATCCTGACACTGGCTGCCGGCATTATGATCTCCTATCATTTTGCCGGATTGTACGGCGTGGCGATCGCATCGGCCGGCATGATGTCAACGACCGCTATGCAGCTTGCGATTGACGCGTTCGGGCCGATCGCGGACAACGCGGGCGGCATCGCGGAGATGAGCCAGCTGCCTCCTGAGGTTCGCGAACGCACAGACAACCTTGATGCGGTCGGCAACACGACTGCGGCGACGGGAAAAGGTTTTGCGATCGCTTCGGCGGCGTTGACGGCGCTCGCGCTGTTCGCGGCGTTTGTCGGGATAGCGGGTATCGACAGGATCGATATTTACAAAGCGAACGTGCTTGGCGGACTGTTTGTCGGCGGAATGATACCGTTCATCTTTTCGGCATTGTGCATTCAAGCGGTCGGTAAAGCCGCGATGGATATGGTGCAGGAAGTAAGACGCCAGTTCCGCGAGATACCGGGCATTATGGAATACAAGGCGCAGCCGGAATATGAGAAATGCGTCGCGATTTCGACGAAAGCATCGATCCGCGAAATGCTGCTGCCCGGAGCGATCGCTTTGATCACGCCGGTAATTGTTGGCTTTACATTCGGCCCTGAAGTTTTAGGCGGTATGCTTGCGGGTGTGACCGTTTCGGGCGTTTTGATGGGCATTTTCCAGAACAACGCCGGCGGCGCGTGGGACAACGCAAAGAAATCGTTCGAAAAAGGAGCGATGATCAACGGCGAAATGTTCTACAAAAAATCTGAGCCGCACAAGGCGTCGGTCACCGGAGACACCGTCGGCGACCCGTTCAAGGACACTTCGGGCCCGTCGATGAACATCCTAATTAAGCTGATGTCCATCGTCAGCTTGATCATTGCGCCGTATATTTACGGAATCGGTGGGTAAGGACCCGGCGCTGAGGCACACCAACATAAATCCCAGCGGCAACGCATTCGAATCAGATTGCGTTGCCGCACCGTTTTACATGCGGGCTGCTAACTCCGGCTTTAAGATGTGCACGATTATTTGACCGGCTCCAAAAACACGAGTAACGTAAATATCGTTCACAAAAAATGTCTACCCAGCCCCGAGCATCATTCGCACATTATGAGATACTCTCGCCGATTGGCTCCGGAGGTATGGGCGAGGTCTTTCTCGCTCGTGACAAAAGGCTCGACAGGCAGGTCGCGATAAAGTTTCTCAATGAAAGATTCAGTAGGGACGAGGCCCTATTGAATCGCTTCGTACAGGAAGCAAGGGCCGCGTCAGCACTCAATCACCCGAACATCCTCACCGTTTACGATATAGGGGAACACGAAGGCACCCACTACATCGCGGCCGAATACATCGACGGCGAGACCCTGCGCGAACGCATGAGATCGCGCCTGACGTTCGACGACGCGCTCTCCATCATGGTTCAGACCGCTGAAGCTCTTTCCGCGGCTCACAAGGCCGGTATAATTCACCGTGACATCAAGCCGGAGAACATAATGGTGCGCTCCGACGGATACGTGAAGGTTCTCGACTTCGGCCTGGCGAAACTGAACGGCCACAACGGCACAGCGGCGTCCGCCGATGACGAGACGCGAAAGCTGGTGGACACCAATCCGGGTGTCGTACTCGGCACCGTTGCCTACATGTCGCCGGAGCAGGCCCGAGGCAAAGAGGTGGACACAAGGTCGGACGTCTTCAGTTTCGGCGTGATGATGTACGAAGTCCTCGCCGGCCGGGTGCCGTTCCATGGGGAGACGGCGATGGATGTCGTTTCGGCGATCATGAATACCGAACCCCCACCCCTTAGCACAGCGGCGCCGCATTTGCCCAAGGAACTGCAGCGGATCGTCCACAAGGCTCTAAAAAAGAATCGCGACCACAGATACCAAACCACCCGGGACCTGCTCATTGACCTTAAGGAGCTCAGGGATGAGCTGCAAATCGAATCGAAGCTGGAGCGGACCGCGGTGCCGAGCAAGCCGGAAACTCAGGCTTCAGCGTCCGTTCCGCGGCTGTCGAACAGTTCCGGTGCGCTGAAAGAGGCTCTACTCCTTACAGAATTCGAAAACGCGACCGGCGACACGATCTTCGACCACACGCTGAAGGTGGCGCTTTCATTTTCGCTCGCGCAATCGCCGTTCGTCGACATTCTGCCGGACAACAAAGTCAGCCAGACCCTAAGCATGATGGGACGCTCGCCCAACGAGCGGGTGACCAAGGAACTGGGCGAAGAGATCTGCGTGCGGCAAAACTTGAAAGCCTTTATTACAGGCACGATCTCGAGTTTCGGCTCGATCTACATCCTGACGCTGGAGGCGGTTTCCCGGACAGGCGAAATCGTCGCACGGGCGTACGAACAGGCCAGTTCGAAAGAAGAAGTGCTCGATGCTCTCGGGCGCGCGGCGAGCGGCCTTCGCGAAAAGCTCGGCGAAAGTTTGAGCTCGATCGAGAAGTTCGATATTCCAGGAGGTTACACGACGACTTCTTCGCTCGAGGCGTTGAAGCTCTACACACTAGCCCGGCAGCAGAACGCGAGTGGCAGACAACTCGAAGCCATTCCGTTTTATAAGAAAGCGCTGGAAATTGATCCGAACTTTGCTGCCGCTTACTTGGCGCTAGCCGTTTTTTATGCCAATACGAATCAATGGAATCTGGCGAAAGAAATGGCCTCCAAAGCGTACGAGCGGCGCGAAACGGCCAGCGAGAACGAGAAGCTGCGGATCGATTACTTTTATTACAATTCCGTTACCGGCGAAATGGACAAGTCGATCGAGACTCTGCAGTTATGGTGCAAAACTTATCCATCTCAGATCGCTCCGCCTGTAAACCTTTCCGACAGATTTACAAAGATAGGGCAGTACGAAAAAGCGGTTTCGTTCGCCCGCGAAGCTATCCAGATAGATGCTTCGTATGCCGCCAGTTTTGTGAATCTGGCAGACGCACTGCTTTCGCTTGGCCGTTTCGGTGAGGTCAAGGAGACCTGCCGGCAGGTATTTGAAAAGCAACTCGACGGCCCTTATTTCCATTGGTATTTGTATTCCATCGCCTTTATAGAAAGTGACGCGGCAGCGATGGGAGAACAACTAAAATGGTTCAGCGGGCGAAATGACGAATACCTCGCACTCAACCTGCTAACCGGCACCGCGGCCTTCCAGGGCAAATGGCGTACGGCCCAGGATCTCTCGCGTCGTTCGATCGATTTGGCGGGCCGCAGCAACGTCCGTGAGGTCGCTGCCCAATACGCCTCCGAGCAGGCCCTGAGGATCGCCTTCTGGAGTGCGGGTGGCGGTTTGCCGACAGGCGACGAAGTGCAGTTGAAGATGGTGCTGAAAACCCAGACCAACAAGGCGGTGAACCTGGAGCGAGGGAAAGAAGTGATGTCGCGTGCGGCGCTCGCGTTAGCGGCCGCCGGACAAGCCGCTGAATCTAATTCGCTGATGAACGAACTCCGTCAGGATCACCCGAAGGACACGCTGCTCAATGAACTCTGGCTGCCCGCGGTTCGCGCCGCGATTCTGCTGCAAAGCGGCAAAGCAAAAGAAGCCGTCGAGGAATTGGAGATCGCCGAAAGGTTCGAGCGGGCAGGCGAGTTTTACCCGCAGTACCTTCGCGGGCTTTCTTTTTTACAACTGAACAAGCCGAAAGCCGCCGCCCGCGAGTTCGATAAGATCCTGAACCACCGCGGCGAAGCTCCGCTCTCGTCCATCTACCCTCTCGCTCATCTTGGAAAAGCACGCGCTCTTAAGGACAAGGCCGAGTACGAGAAATTCCTGGATCTCTGGAAAGACGCAGACCACGATATGCCGGCGCTTGTCGCAGCAAGATCGGAGATCGAATCCCTCAGCTAACCTTTCATCATCTCGATAAATTGTTTGAACAAATATTCCGAATCGTGCGGTCCCGGAGCGGATTCCGGATGGTACTGCACGGAGAAGACCGGTAGTGATTTATGTCGCAGGCCGGCGACGGTGTTGTCGTTTAGGTTGACGTGCGTGATCTCGACGTCGGCTGGGAGCGATTCGCGAGAAACGGCAAAGCCATGGTTGTGCGCGGCGATCTCGACCTTGCCGGTGCCAAGGTTTTTGATCGGCTGGTTGCCGCCGCGGTGGCCGAATTTGAGTTTATAGGTTTCGCCGCCAAAGGCTTCGCCGAGCAGCTGGTGACCTAGGCAAATGCCGAAGATCGGTGTTTGGCTTTCGGCTAGCTTTTTGATCTCGGCGATCGTTGCCTTCATCGAAGCCGGATCGCCCGGGCCGTTCGAGAGAAAAATGCCATCAGGTTTTAACGCGAGGACTTCCTCAGCCGAGGTTTCAGCCGGAACGACCGTTATGCGGCAGCCGAATCTTGAAAATTCGCGCAGGCTGTTTGTCTTTACGCCAAAATCGAAGCATACAACATGATATTTCGCGTCCGTGTCGCTGGTATACTCAAACGGCACCTCGACCGTAACCGAGCTTGCAAGTTCGCGGTTTTGCATCTCGGGCGAGGTTAGGACTTTATTCAGCAAACTTTTTTCGTCAAGATCGACAGTCGAGATGGCCGAACGCATCGCGCCTTTATCACGAATATGGCGAACGAGCGCGCGCGTGTCGATGTGCTCGATGCCGACGATGTTGTTGCGTTTCAGATAAGCGTCGAGCGTTTCCGTCGAGCGCCAGTTTGAGGCGATGCGGCTCGATTCGCGAACGACAAAGCCTTCGACCCACGGCCGGCGCGATTCGACATCGTCCTCGTTAACGCCGTAATTTCCGATCAGCGGATAGGTCATGCAGACGATCTGTCCGGCGTAGCTCGGGTCAGTCAATATCTCCTGATAACCCGACATCGACGTGTTAAAAACCATCTCGCCAAACGTTTCACCTTCGGCACCAAAAGACGCACCGTGGAAAGTGCGTCCGTCCTCAAGAACCAAAATCGCCTGTTTTGCCAAATTCATTTAAACATTAAATTTAACGCAAAGTCGCCGAGACGCCAAGACGCAAAGTAGACATAACAAAATCTTGCCTTGCGACTTAGCGCCTTTGCGTTAAATATTTTCTTATTCGTCGTCGCTTGCGGCCTTTACGCTGTTAGGGTTGTCATCCTCGGGCACGTTGTACGCGCCGTGTTCGAGGAACCCGATGCTGTTTGGTTTCCAATACCGGAAAAACGCTTTGCCGTAAATATATTTTTCGGGAACAAGGCCCCAGTAACGCGAATCGGACGAATTGTCGCGATTGTCACCCATTACGAAATAATGGTGCTCTTCGACCTTTTTCGGTGGAAAGCTCGGCAGCGACTGGTTGTGTTCCTGGTCGAGATATTCCTCGTCCAGGACGCGTCCGTCGATCAGTACTTTGCCGTTTCTTACCTCGACGGTTTCGCCCGGCAGGCCGATCACGCGTTTTACATAGCTTTTATCTGGCTCGCGCGGGTACCAAAAAACTACTATATCGCCGCGGCTGATGTGGCCCCAACTGACACTTTGTATCTTGTAATAAACGAGCTTGTTGACCAGCAGTCGCTCACCGTCGTGAAGTTCCGGCAGCATCGACGTACCCTCGACGACGACCGGCTGAACGACAAAAACGCCGAAAAGAACAAAAACGACGATTATCAGGAAAATGTCGCGGACGAGCCGCAGACTTTCGCCAAACAGACCTTGCCTGGATTCGCGGCTTAAACGCACCACCTCGATGTCGGGGTCGTCCTCAGGTGCGACGAATCCAAACTCGAATTGGTTTTTCCTGTGAAAATCGAACATAATCTAAGCGATTCGATGTAGTATCAGACGGGCGCGGTTGGCTAACATTAAGCCAAATTAAACGTTAGCTTTAGCGGCCAAAAATGTCAAAAGAAATTTAACGACCGGTCCGGAGCTCAAACTTTAGTTTGGCCCTCAAGGTGCAGAAGCCCGCACGTAAGCAAGGGCGAAATGTGAACTTTGGATCTATAGGCCTTGCTGACGCGGGCTAAAGCTCTAAACAATATATGAAAACAAGGATCCTTACAGCGGCCGTCGCGCTGCCCATACTGATCGCGTCGATCGTGCTACCGTCATATTTCCCGCAAACGGTTTGGTTGTTTGTAATTATTGCAGCTATTGCGCTTGCGGCTGGCTTGTTCGAGTTCTATTCACTGACAAAAAAGCTCGAGCTAAAAGCCGACGCGGCGGTAGCTTATATCGGCTCGACCGTTCTGTTCCTTGCGTTTTTGGTTGACGCTCCGGCAAAGGCGGCCGACCTGCTGCTGCTTGCACTCGCGCTCTTTGTTATTACCGTACTTATTTCGCAGGCTTTCCGGTTTCAGGTCGATTTTTCGAAAATGCTGACCGGCATTGGGGTCACGATCCTGGGTGTGCTGTATATCGCGTTTCTCGGCGGTTTTTTGGTATCAACACGAGTTGGATTTGAGGGCCATGCATACCTTTCGACGCATCTGCTAGGTTACTTTTTCCTTGTCTTGATGGGTTCGGACACCGGCGCGTACTTTACGGGGCGGGCGCTCGGCAAGCATAAACTTGCACCGAAAATCTCACCCGGAAAAACCTGGGAAGGACTGATCGGAGGTATCGTTGCCGCCGCCGCGTTTGCAGCGCTCGCTACATTTTGGTTCTTTCCGGAATTGCCGTACCAATATTCGATTCCGCTTGCCGTAGTGATGGCAATTGTCGGAGTTCTCGGCGACCTCGCCGAAAGCGCGATAAAACGCGGAGCAAATGCAAAAGACGCCGCGTCCGTTTTGCCGGGACATGGCGGTTTCCTGGATCGCTTGGATAGCCTGCTTTTGAACGCACCGATACTCTATTATTTTGCAAGATTTTATTTCTAAAGGACGCGCTCTTTTCTATTACAACCAATGTGCTAAAAAACGCGTCTTTCGATTGGCTATGTCCATAGAAAAGTTGATCGACAAAATGATCCAGGAAGCGATCGCGCGGGGCGAGTTCGACGATCTCGAAGGCAAGGGGAAACCGCTCGACCTTGATGCATATTTCGCGACGCCCGAGGACGTCCGGATGGGCTATTCAGTATTAAAAAGCAACAAGTTCGTTCCCGAAGAGGTTGACCGGCTAAGAGAAATTGGTGAGTTGAAGGAAAGCCTGAAAAACTGCTCCGATGAAGCCGAAAAGTCCCGAATCGCAAAAATTCTTCATGACCGGGAACTGGCGCTTTCCATCATTCTCGAAAGAAATAAGCGAAAACGGTAAACCGCAGTACCACCCTAAAGTTGAAACCACGAGATCACACGATACAACACGAAAAAGTCTAGTGTTATTTGGTGTTCCTTCGTGGTTCCAGCAAATTAGAGCGAGGTCAATCCACCTTATCCAAAAGCTGATCCAGCGCCTGATCGATCGCGGCGTGCAACGCATCGGTCATGGGCCCGTCGAATTTGTTCCTGACCTTTGCCTCGCCCGAGCCTGCCCCTGAAAGTGTAGCGGTCATATCTATATCTACCTTTCCGGC
>DATJGV010000303.1:0-6874 GCA_035494575.1 Pyrinomonadaceae bacterium
AAGGAAGCCGAAAATTTCAAGGTCGTAAAGGCTCCGCTTAGCGATCCTGGCGAGAAGAACTGGACGGATTTTGTTCCGTACAACCCTGCTGTAAAGATCGACGGTATCGACTTCTTTAAGGATTACGCCATCGTTTCCGAGATCGAGAACGGCTTGGAATACCTACGTGTGATGGACAGAAAAACGCGTCGTGCCACAGCCCGGATCGAGACGCCCGAAAGCGTTTACACGATGGGACTTTCAGCAAACCCCGAATATGACACGCCTATCGTCCGTTACAACTATTCGTCAATGATCACGCCGAATTCGACCTACGAATTCGATCTCAAAACCCGCAGGAGCACGCTTATCAAACAGCAGGAAATACCCAGCGGCTACGACAAAACCCAGTACGAAACCAAACGCGTCTGGGCGACGGCCCGCGACGGCGTCAAGGTTCCGGTCTCGATAATGTGGAAGAAAGGAACCAAGCTCGACGGTTCGGCCCCAATGCTGCTTTATGCATACGGCTCGTACGGAATTTCGATGACGCCGAATTTTTCAACTGCGCGGTTGAGCCTTGTCGATCGCGGAATGATCTACGCGATCGCGCATATTCGCGGCGGCGGAGAGCTCGGCGAAAAATGGCGTCTCGACGGGCGTATGTTCACAAAGCTGAACACGTTTCACGATTTTATCGATTCCGCAAAATGGCTTGTGGCTAACAAATACACTTCGTCAGATCGTCTTGTAATTCAGGGCGGCAGTGCAGGCGGGTTGCTGATGGGAGCCGTTTCAAACATGTCGCCCGAGACATTCCATGCGGTTATCGCGCAGGTCCCATTCGTTGATGTGATGAACACGATGATCGACGCCGATCTGCCGCTGACGACCGAGGAATGGATCGAGTGGGGCAACCCGCGCGACGACAAAAAAGCGTGGGATTATATGGTGCAGTACTCGCCATACGACAACGTCAAGGCGCAAAATTATCCGAATATGCTGATCGAGATCTCGCTTAATGACAGCCAGGTTCCCTATTGGGAGGGCGCGAAGTTTGCCGCGAAGATCCGCGAGATGAAAACGGATGATAATACGGTGCTGCTCAAGACAAACATGGGCGCCGGCCATGGCGGATCATCCGGCCGGTACGACCGTCTAAAAGAGGTGGCATTCGATTACGCTTACGCTCTTACCGAGGTCGGGATCACAAAATAGCTTACGAGCAAAGCGGAAACTGAGAAGTGGACAAGCCTTCTCAGTTTCCGCTCTTGCCCGGAGAGTTTGCACAATGACGGGCTGTTGGCTTGTTTTTCAGGACATGCCGACGGCCTTTCATCCATTTTATTGTTGTGGAATTAATTCATCAGCGAACTCGGCGACAAGACTGCTGAAATCTTCGCGGCCGTCGTCTATAAAGCTCAGTGCTGACGGCGATATTTCGATCACTGAATTGGAGGTGCCCGCGCCTTCGAAGATCTTTTGCAAAAGACGAAGCTGCGTATTCGAGTACGGAGCGTCACCGTTTCCAAGCAAAGAAGTCGTTAGCTCCGAAACGGCTGTGGAAACTTCGTCCTCATTGACCTTTGCCTTTAATTCCTCGAGCATCGGGATGACGATGCTGCTCATTGACGCCAGAGCCTGCCTGTAGGAACGCAGGCCTTGCTCGATGGTCTCGGACAGCACCTGCGGCAGCGTTTCCCAATATTCCTTTCGCGCGAGGCTGAATGAGCACGCGCAGAACGGATGAATTTGCAGCATCTCTCTAATATCGAACCGGCAATCCATCTGCTGCATCTCGCGTTTAATGCGGTTTGCCTTTAGCCAATATTCAGACGGAAATACGACGATCCGTGAAAGGTTCTCAAATTGCCACCACGCGTCGCTTTTCAAAATTTCATCAAATTTTTCCTGCAGCGAATGCGATCGCATAACGATCTCATGGCTTATCGCGAAGTGCTCCGAGAACATATTTCGAAACTCGGCCCAAAGGTTTTCCATCGCGGCATTATATGCGCGATCGGGATTGAGGTAGCTTTCGTCGATGGCGTTCGCGAGCTTTTCGCGGAGCCCTTCGATCTGATCGTCGCGGGTCAATTCGCAGGTTGAGAGATAGGTCGTTATTTCCTGTCTCATGGCGGCGCCGTCGATAAAATCTTCGAGCTTGATCAGCTCCTCGCTTCTGCGGTTCATCTCATCCTTCGAATCCGAAAACGCATCGGCGATCCGGTGTAAACACTCGTCGATCGTCATCGAATTTTCCAGCACCGAACTTATCGCGTACGCAACAACACCGAACGAATTCATTGCGTGCATCGACAGTCGCCAGATCTTGGTATTCAGAGTTTCGTCCGGCAATGCATTGAACCTTTCGAGGACCCGCCGCTCGCGCCAGTCCATCAGCCAGTCCGCGAACGCGTCACGGATCTCGTCGTTGCCGTCGGCGCCTTTCGATGCAAACTTTTGTTTGCCGGTCAAGGCGCTGGCCCAGTGGGTCAGCTTGTCACCGGCATAAGCCTTACCGGCCGGACGGGCGACGGATTCTATATCACCCCAGATTATTTTCAGGTCGAGCGAGCGCCGGTTGATGCGGTCGCCCTTGATCGTTACGAATTCGATCTGACGCCGCGAAACCAATGCGGTCAGCACGAGGTGCTGAGCCTCACGCGACAGACCGTACGGCGCTTGTTTCAGCCGCTTGTAGATCGCCTTTAAGGAAACATTTCTGTCCGCGCTTTTATCGACAAGGCTCAATATTTCCGCGACGATGGGCAGCGACGCAAGCACTTCTTCGTATTCCGGCAGGTAGATCTCGCCGCGTCGAGTAACCAACCCCAGTGGAAGGGCAAATTTTTCTGCAAGTTGCTGTAACTCCGCCGAGCTTTGCCCGCCTCCGCTAAAAAGGTCAGTTGCCAAGGCCGAAACTTCGTTCATGCCGAGCGTTTCTTCGAACTGAGGATGTCCTGGGTACAATGCCTCGCACATCGGCTTGAGCATTATCGCAAAGATCTCGGACAAGCGGTCGGCTCCGCAGGCAGCTTCCGTAAATGGCGTTTCCTTGGCACCAACAGCCAATTTCCCGTCCAGCAAAAATATGCGGTTCCAGATCTTCTCTACCGCCACCATGTGTGAGTGTGAAGCGGTTCGTATCTGTTCTGCAAATTCTTCGCGCAGAGCCGGATTAAGAAGCAGCTCGTGATACCGTTTGATCGTATCGACCTCTTCTGCACGCAGTTCATCGGGTTTCCACAGAGCTTTGGGCGTGTCGTTGTCGGCCCTTTCGTTCGGCTTTTCGTTGCCGAAAATGATCTCGGCTTCCCAATCCAGCAATTCCGCCGACGAATCGTTGCTTATAGTTCCCCAGATCAGACGGCCGCGCCGCACTCCGCCACGCCACGTCGTTTGGCAATCCATCCAGTTCGCGCGTTCGGTGTCGCCTTCATCCGAAAATGAACAGTCGGCGAACCTGTCGCGCATCATTCGACGGAGCATCTTCGGCACAACTTCGTCGGGGCATTTTGCCGCTGCGTTAGCAAGCGCGGTGTTCAGGCCGTCCTTGTTGCTTAGCTTGAATCCATAACGGAGTTCTCCGCTGTTGTCCGCTTTGCCTTGTATCGCCTCCGGCATCGCCTTGATAAAGATATCGACCGTGTCCGCGATGTCCTTCAGCGCTTTGTCGGTGTTCTTTTCGTCGTAGAACAGCATCGCCGCACATATTTCGCCTGCGGTTTTGCCGCTGCCGTCCATCGAAAGCAGCAGCAATGCTTTCAAGACGAGCTTTGCCTGCAGCCGCTGCATCACGGGAAGTTTGCCTACGACTTCCTTGTTCAATTTGTCGTACGCCGCGAATGCTTCCGTGAGGTCATTGACCTTGCGAAGATCGTCTTCAACAAGGTCGAAGACTTCATCGAGGCCAATCAGCGAATCGGCCGGCCGGCCCAAGATCTTCGCCCCGGCCTCAGCGGCGAACCCAAGAAGTGCAAAATCGTGCACGTAGAAACGTACGATCGGCGCCACTTCAAGAATCACCGGATGCATCGGGTAAAGCGCGGTAAAACGCTGTTCGCTCCAGCGAAACGTCGAAAGGTGGCGCCGCAAGTGGTCGTAAACACCGTGCAAAACGGCCTGCATCTGCGAGCGCTTCGGGAAAATGTGCGCTTCGACGACCTTGTAGAGATGTTCCTGATCGAGATAATCGATCGTATAGCTTCGCGAGATCGCGGAGTTGATACCGTCCGCGCCTGCGATGTCATCGTCCAGAGCGATGCCCAGGAAGACGTTTTTATTTGCGGCTGTTTCGGCTATCTCGCTCAAAAACGCTCCGTCGTCGCGCGAAACATGAGCCTCACGCTCGGACGCTGTGTCGATGATCAAAATAAACGGAACCTCACCGCCTTTGTCCGATGCCAGGCCAAGCAGATCTTCAAGTGGAAGATCAAGATCGCTTGCCGGGAGCTCAAGTGAAAGAGCGAGAGCATCTATTAATTCTTCGCGCAGTGTCGATTTCAGTCCGCGGCGAACATAAGCAACCGGGTAATGCCTGCGGCGCAGCCGCTGGGCGGCTGTTGAAACCAATGGTTCCGTAACCCTCGAACGAAGGTCCGGATGCTGCATCATCGCTCCGAGCACCGCCAGAAAATGGCTCTTTCCTACGCCGCGATAGCCCGCCAGAGCGAACGCCGGCAGGCGCTGTCCCTGCAGATTCACGATACGGTCGAGCCATTTCGACATCAACTCGGCTGTGACATCGGTAAAATGATAGTTAGATAGCGTTTTAACTGGGTCGACGGTAAAATCCGTCAATCGTTTAAAATCGCGGACTTCAACTATATCCTTAACTTTTTCCTGAAGGTTTTTCATTTTTTGCGATGAATTGAATTTGATTGCAAGCCTGTGGCAGATATGTCAGACGGGCTTTTTTGCTTGGGCGAAACGGGCACTGCTGTCGAGGCACGATGCAGTGCACAACATATTTTAACAAGTTTCGATTCAAAAAAACAGACTTTTTATGGAATTTTTTTTCGATCGCATGTATTCGCGAAAATTTTTGTGCTATTCACAACTATATCCACAGCGTTTGCATCATAGATACATTGATTTACACAGGAGTTTAACGGTAAGATTCATCTACCCCCAACATGGGAAACCGGAGACAAGTTATGCTAAGTAATCCGCTGCGAAAGTCTGTAGCCTTCCTCGCTGCATTCAGTATCTGGTTCAGCTTGGTCGCTTTTGTGCCTGCCGCAGCGGTTGCGCAGGAAAGCGATTCGGCCAAGCAGACGGCAAAGAACGACAAGGACACTGCAAAACCGCCTTCAAAATCCGATACTGATAAAAAGACAGACACTCAAACAAACGCCAACAAGCCGCTCTCGACAAATGAAGACCCGTCGCAGATAGGCAAGCGAAATATCAATAAGGGTTTCAGCGGATGGCTCGGCGGTTCGATGGAAAAGGAAATGGCCATCGGACGTCAGGTTGCGGCCGAGGTCGAGCAGCAGGCAAAAATGCTCGACGACCCGATCGTTACCGAGTACGTAAATCGCGTCGGCCAGAACATCGCCCTTCATTCTGATGTAAAAGTCCCGGTCACGATAAAAGTTGTCGATAGCGATGAGGTAAACGCTTTTGCGCTGCCCGGCGGATTTTTGTACGTCAATAAGGGATTGCTGCTGGCCGCGGACAACGAATCGGAACTCGCCGGCGTGATGGCCCACGAGCTTGGACACGTCGCAGCCCGTCACGCGATGGAAAATGCCGGTAAGGCGAGATTGATCAACTACGGTATGCTCGCCGGTATTATTTTTGGCGGCGGCATCGTCGGCAATATTCTTTATAACGGCGGCGGCTTGTTCGAAGGCCTTTTAGGTCTCAAATTCACTCGCGGCGCGGAAGAAGAGGCCGACAGGCTTGGCGTTCAGTATTTATATGCAGCCGGCTACGACCCGACCGGAATGGCGACGATGTTCGAAAAACTTGCGGCCAAGAATAAGAAGAAGACATCGGGGTTTGCTCGTCTCCTGATGTCGCATCCCGACTCGCTCGAACGCCGCGACGAATCGCTTTCGCTCGTTGCGCGTTTTCCCGAGAAAGAAGAATACATCATCAGCACTTCGGAATTTCAACGAGTTAAATCGCATCTGATGAAGATCACTAACGCAAAAGCCGGCGTTACGACCGACATCAACGAAGACGACAACGGCAAGCCGACACTGAAACGGCGAGAGCCCGAACCGGACTCGACCGATTCTACCGGCGGAGATTCGAGCAGCAGCTCGTCGTCCGACGGTCCGCCGAAACTCAAAAAGCGAGGCGACCCAGAACCGACTCCGTCTCCGACACCGCAGCCATAATGAAAAAAAGGCGACTCAATTTCGAGCCGCCTTTTTTGTTTTAGATCGTAGTTTCGTCGGTATCGCCTGACAGCAGGTAGCGTTGACATCACCACGACAATCTTAACTCGTAACAGGTGAATAGATACGACCGATCATATCGACGCGATCCGCTTCGTCCCCATCCTCTTTTTCATTTCGTTTCCGCCAGCTTCGCCTTGAGCCTCTGAACATCCGAGGCGTCCGTTGCCATCACGAGCGCTCGTTGCAAGACGCTTCGAGCGAGTTCCGCCTTTCCTTGTTTTTGGTAAACGTCCGCGAGATGTTCCTGTATCGTCGAAGAACCGGGATCGAGGCGCGCAGCATCTTTTAACTTTCGTTCGGCAGCCGCCAGGTTTCCCTTCTTAAAATAACCCCAGCCGAGGCTGTCGAGATACGACGGGTTCGTCGGGTCGATCCGAACGGCCTGTTCGATCATCGTAATGGCCTCATCGACACGCTCATCCCTTTCCAGCAAGAAATAACCGAGATTATTCAACGCGATCGGATTTCCCGGCGTTTGC
>DATJGV010000304.1:0-7389 GCA_035494575.1 Pyrinomonadaceae bacterium
TCACGAATCGCTGAACATGGCCCAGCTTTGGAAACTGCCGTGCATTTATATTTGCGAAAACAACCAGTACGGCATGGGAACCTCGCAAAAACGCGCGATGAGCGTGAGCAGCGTTTCACGTAAGGGCGAGGCATACGGCATTGCAAACGAATTCGTCGATGGAATGGATGTGATGGCCGTTCGCGAAGCGACGCTGCGGGCGATCGAACGGGCGAGGAAAGAATCGCTTCCGACGCTGCTCGAGATCCGTGCCTACCGTTTCATGGGCCACTCGATGTCGGACCCTGGAAACTATCGTAGCCGCGCCGAGATCGCGAAATATCAGGAACGAGACCCGATAGTTCTGTTCAAGGACAGCTTGAAGGAAGCAAAGGTACTTGGAGACAAGGATTTTGAGGAAATTGAAAAACAGGCGATCGAAGTAGTCGATAAGGCGTTGAAATTTGCCGACGAAAGCCCGCTGCCGAACGAGAGCGAATTGTTGACCGATGTATATGCATAAAGTATGCCTTGCGTAAGCCGGTTCTTTGGAATTGCGATCTACTTTTATTTTAGTGAGCATGCTCCTCCGCATTTTCATGCGTTGTATGGTGATGAAGAGGCTGTTTACGAGATTCAGACGCTTAGACTCTATGCAGGGAACCTTCCGCGACGAGCTCACAACTTGGTTTTGGAATGGGCCGATCAACATCGCGAGGAGCTGATGGAATGTTGGAACGTTTCGCAAGACGGCGGAACACCGAATCAGATTGAACCATTGAGGTAACATGGAATTAGTGCGAGTAAAAGATGTAAGCCCTCTGCATGATTTCGTTGTGCACGTCTGGTTCACAAATGGAACCGAACGCGACATCGACTTGGAAAAATATTTGCATGGTCCGGTTTTTGAAGAAATTCGATCCAATCGTGAAGCTTTCCGAGCTGTTACGGTGACCGAAGGAAGAACTATCGGATGGGGAAATGATGTGGATATCGACCCAGACACCCTTTATCATGATCTAACGCCGGCTTGGGCTGAGAAATCTGAACATGAGTTTTCAAAATAATCTATGGCAATTTTAACGATCCGCGACGCGCTGAACCAGGCGCTTCGCGAAGAACTAATACGAGACGGAAACGTCTTTATCATGGGCGAAGAGGTCGCTGAATACGACGGCGCGTATAAGGTAACTCGCGGGCTGTGGAAGGAATTTGGCGACAAGCGTGTTGTCGATACGCCGATCACCGAGCTCGGTTTTGCGGCGATCGGCGTCGGTGCGGCGATGGCCGGTCTGCGGCCAGTGATCGAGTTCATGACTTGGAACTTTTCGATCCTTGCGTCCGACCAGATCATCAACAATGCCGCGAAAATGCTTTATATGTCCGGTGGACAGTTTAAGGTCCCTGTTGTTTTTCGCGGACCGAACGGCTCGGCGTATCAGGTTTCGTCGCAGCACTCGCAGGCGCTCGAATCGTTTTATGCGAACTTCCCTGGTTTGAAAGTGGTAATGCCTTCGACGGCCGCTGATGCGAAAGGATTGCTGAAATCCGCGATCCGTGACGACAACCCGGTTATTTTCATGGAACAGGAACGGATGTACGGTCTCAAGGGCGAGGTTCCCGAGGACGAAGATTTTACGATCCCGCTCGGTGTTGCCGATGTTAAACGCGAAGGAACCGACTGCACGATCGTCGCACGTTCGATGACCGTTCCGCTTGCGCTGCAAGCCGCCGATCAGATACAGAAAGATCTTGACGTATCGGTCGAGGTCGTCGACCCGCGAACGATCAAACCGCTCGATATCGATACGATAGTGAATTCGGTCAAGAAAACGAACCGGCTCGTCATTGTTGAGGAATCGCATGCATTCGCCAGTGTAGGAGCCGAGATCAGCTATCAGGTGATGGACCACGCGTTCGATCATCTCGACGCTCCGATCAAGCGAATCTCGACCGTCGAGGCCCCGATGCCGTACGCAAAAAACCTCGAAGCGGCTGCATTGCCGGACGTTCCGAAGATAATCGCCGCGGTCAAAGAAGTTTGTTATTTGTAGCGGACGGAATTGTTTATTTCGAATATTCTTGCAGATATCGGATCAGTCAGGAAAAGGTGATTTTTCCGAACCCGAAAACTGCGCTCGTGACATTTCACCTGCGCGTTTGCGGTAACCGTCAAAGGAGATTTTTTTGAAGACGATGACATCGCATGTGTATGGACTCTATCAAAACTGTGACGAATTGCGTCGCAAGCCGCAGTAAAAACTTCTGCAAAGTAGTTTTGCTTAGCTTAAACTTTTCCTTCAATACCATCGTAAAAGCCTTCTTCCCTATACTGATTTTTAAAATGGAGAAGGCATGTATTTATGCATAGATATTTTGCGATTTTATTCTGTTTGGTCTTTATCCTGGTTCAAAATGTACCCTCCCAAAATAATTCATCCGATGCAAGGAAGCTCATAAACGATTCGATCAACGCGATGGGCGGTGCGGAAAAACTAAACGCCGTTAAATCCATCCACACAAGATCCGTCGGCCATACGAATTTACTTGAGCAGTCAGAACGCCCCGATGGGCCCTGGTACGTCGTGTACCAAAAAACCGAAGAATGGCGTGACGTTGAACACGGCAACATACACCGCACCTATGAACAAACAGGCGTACAAGAGGCCAGCGGCGCGGACATTGTCGCGAACGGTGTTTCGGTTTCTTTGAATGGAAAAGATCTCGTTCCTAATCCCGGAAACATTCAACCGACCGAAGAGCTTCTGGCGACGGCGCCGGAACGTATTCTGCTGAATGCTCTGGCGGCTTCAGACCTGAAATTTGAAGGAGAAGAGGTAATCCAGGGTGTCCCGCACGCCGTCGTCTCTTTTACGTGGAAAAATTCGCCTGTAAGGCTCTATCTGAACCTCAATACTCGTTTGCTTACGATGACGGATGTCGTCAAGGCCCGGCCGACTGAATTATTCTGGAGCGTCTGGGGCGATTTCAGCGAAAAAAATTACTACTCGTACTGGAACCTGCAAAAAGGCGGTTTACGGTACCCGCAGCAGGTCGATACGTTTTATAACGGACAGCCGCTGAGCACGAACACAATATTGAGCATTGATTTTAATGCGGAGGCTCCAAAGGATACATTCCTCATTCCCGACGATGTGATAACTAAATACGCATCAGCACCGAAAAGGTCTTTTGCGGAGATGCCGTTTGGACGCCCTGACAGGCCGCCGGTCGACATCGCTCCGGATTTCACCGTATTTCGGGGTAATTGGAATGTGACAGTGGTCAAACAGGATGACGGCATAGTCGTTATCGAAGCTCCGATCTCTTCTGCTTACTCAGTGAAAGCTCTCGACGAAATAAAACGCAGGTTCCCCAATGAGAAGATAAAATGTGTGATCTCAACCTCGGACTCGTTTCCTCATTTCGGCGGCTTGAGGGAATATGTTGCCCGCGGCATTCCGGTTTATATTCTTGATTTGAACAAGCCGATCGTAGATCGCCTGATCGCGTCAACATATAAGACATACCCGGACAACCTCGAAAAGAATCCGCAGCGAAAGAAAACGAAATTGAACATCGTGTCCGGCAAGACGGTTATCGGTGCGGGTTCGAACCAGCTTGAGCTTTATCCGATCCGCAGCGAAACTGGCGAAAGGATGATAATGATCTACGCTCCGCAACTAAAAGTTCTCTATGGAGCGGATCTGGTTCAGCTGCAACCTTCAGGCAGTTTTTTTATGCCGGAATACCTTTCTGAACTGAAAAATGCGGTGGATCGCGAAAAATTGAATGTCGATCGCGTCTTTGCTATACACGGCTCCCCGATCGAATGGAAAAAAGTACTTAATGCGCTGAACGACAGCGAAAAATAGTTTATCATTTTAAAATATGGCCGAAAAATTCTTAATGCCGAAGCTTTCGCCCACGATGGAAGAGGGACAGATCTCACGGTGGGTAAAGAACGAGGGCGATAAATTCGATGCGAACGAAACGCTAGCCGAGGTCGATACCGACAAGGCGACGATGGAAATGACCGCGCTTGCAGGCGGGACTTTATTGAAGATCCTTAAGGGCGAGGGCGAAACTGCTGCTCTCGGCGAACCGATCGCGATCATTGGCAATAGCGGCGAAGACATCTCGGCGTTGTTGAAAGAGGTATCGTCGAACGGAGCGGCAAAGGCTGCGCCGGCGGCTGCCCCATCCGAACAACGCGTACCCGCGATTGAAAAACCGGAAACCGTCGCTAAAGAGGGCGAAAAGGAGCTCGAAAAGGAAACTCCGGAAGTATCGACCGCTCCGGCTCCTCGCGCGGCAACTGCGGCAGCATCGGCTCCAGCGGAAACCGGCCGAATGATCGTGTCGCCTATCGCCGCACGAATGGCGGCCGAAAACGGCGTCGATCTTAAATCGGTCACTGGCTCCGGCCCGAACGGACGGATCATAAAGCGTGATATCGAAGAGGCCCTGGCAGGCGGAGCAAACAAACCTGCCGCTGCAGCTAAGCCGTTCTCGCCTTCGACGGTTGTCGGGGCGTCCGCGTTCCGTGACGAACCGACGTCACAGATGCGTCGCGTCATCGCAAGCCGCCTTGCCGAATCGATCGGCCCGATCCCGACATTTTATCTGACTGTCGAGATCGAAATGGACAACGCTCTTGCCCTGCGAAAGCAGATCAACGCAAAGCTTTCGGACGACGAAAAGATCAGCGTAAACGACATCATCGTAAAGGTCGCCGCGATGGCGCTTCAGAAACATTCGTTTGTGAACGCGTCGTATCAGGACAAGACGATCCGGTTTTACGAACAGGCCGACATCGGCGTGGCGGTCGCCGTTGACGAGGGACTGATCACGCCCGTCGTTCGCGGAGCAAATCTCAAAGGCTTTGCTGAGATCTCGGCAGAGATCAAGGACCTTGCCGCAAAGGCGAAAGCCAAAAAATTGCAGCCTGAGGAATATACCGGCGCAACGTTTTCGATCAGCAATCTCGGTATGTTCGGAATTAAGGAGTTTACCGCAATAATCAACCCGCCTGAATCGGGCATTTTGGCGGTTGGCGGAGCTACTCCGACTCCGGTCGTCCGAGATGGCGAGGTCGTGATCCGCAACATGATGCAGGTCACAATGTCGTGCGACCACCGAGTAGTCGACGGCGCGACAGGTGCAAAATTCCTGCAAACGTTTAAGCAAATGCTCGAAAATCCTGTGATGATGCTTTTGTAAACCGGGTATTTGTAAAAATAAAAAGGGGCCAGAACGGAAAATTCTGACCCCTTTTTTATTGAAGAATAAGCGATTCTACGGCTCAGGCGGCAGATCTTTCGTATTGCCGCGTTCCAATTTGCCAAAGCGGCCTGTCGGCAACCAGGTCGGCATTGCTTCGGTTTCGGAGATTCGCCATCCTAGAACACCCATCACGTCCGCAACAGTTTCAGCGCCGTCCCAGGCCCAATTTGGCTGAATGACATCGCCCGGCTGATGATAATCGGTTTTTTCCCAATCTTTGATACGCTTCATCCAAGCCTCCTTGTCACCCGCGGGCGCTCCCAATAGCATTAGCGAAGGCACACCGCGTTCGACAAAGGAGTAATGATCTGAACGGTAGAAAACCTTTTCGTCAGGCATCGGATCGGGGATCACGCTTATGTCCATCGTTTTTGCAAGCCCCTCGAGCATACTGCCAAGCGACGAATGTTCCGCGCCATAGCCAACCATTGTTTTGACCGGGCCGTAAACCTCTGAGCCTATACCGTCAAGATTTAGATCAGCGGCCACCTTCTTGATATCCCAGGTCGGATTTTTTGCCCAATGTTTCGAACCGTACAGTCCATATTCCTCGCCCGTTACAGAAAGAAATATTAAAGACCGCTTCGGTTTTTGGGTTAATTTAGAAAACCCCTCGGCAACAGCAAGCATTTCGGCTGTTCCGAGTGCATTGTCGGCTGCTCCGTGGTAGATTTTGCCGTTTTCAGAGCCATATGCGTCGTAGTGGGCAGAAAACAGCACGGCTTCTTCTTTCAATTTAGGATCGGAGCCTTCTAAATATCCCACAACATTATTGCTCGTACCTTTTGTGACCTTATATTTTGCGACAAGCTTTGCCTTTTGCTTCAGAGAAATTGCTTTAAATTCGCGGGTGTTTCCCTGCGCAAGAGCGTCCTTAAGAGACATTCCGGCGGTAGCAAAAACTTTTTCCGCGCCTTTCGTGCTTAGATAAACGAATGGCGGCACCTGTGGAGGATAACCTTCTTCGCCGGGCAACGAGATCTGACGGCGGCTTAGATAATTTATTGCTTCTTCGGGCGTGTGTTCTCCCGTGCCATTGCCAATGAAAATAAGAGCGGCCGCACCTTGCGAAATTATATTTCGCCTTATCATTGTCGATGCTTTTTGCTTTTCCCAGTCCTTTTCGGGAAATCCCGGTGGCGGGCCTTGGGTAATTATGACGACCTTTCCCATTAGGTTTGCTCCGGCGAGCATGTCGATATTGGCCTGTTTTGCCTGGATACCGTACGAAACAAAGACCAGATCGCCGGAGGCTTCTTTGTTCCCATTATTTTGCGGGACAAAGGCAAAATCACTGCCATAATCGAGCGATTGGTCACCAACCTTGAACGAAGTTTCCGGCGTAGCGACCGTTTCTTTAAATTCGATCTTTTGCAGGTAATTGCCTTTATCGCCGAGAGGCTTTAGCCCGAGACTTTTAAATCTTTCCGCGATCCAGTTTGCGGCTTTGTCACCGCCGGGCTGGGCGGTACCGCGCCCTTCCATATCATCAGCCGAAAGTGCCGTTGTTACATCTTTAATGTTTTGGACGGTTATCTTATCAGCAAGTTCTTTTTCAACCGCTAAAAGCGGAGACGCTGCGGGAGCGGTTGCCGGTGCGACGGCTTGGGCAAACAGTTGTACCGAGAGCAGCGAACCGAGCAATAATGCGGCGAACGCACGCTTGATCGTGGGTGAGTTAGAAAAAACCTTCATTATCTTCTCCTGTTTATTATTTAAGGGTTTTAGTTCGGGCTGAATACCCGAAAAAAATGATGCTAGTAGATACTGCGCTGATTACTACGAAGAATTTAACAAAAAGTTACCATGCATCAAAATCGGGTATCAGGTCAGTTCCAAAATTCCTGCGACCTTTGTGTCGGGGCTTCGTGCCTCCGTTTTGCGGTATGTATTAGTTACCTGTTGGGGCAAATATTTCATTTATTGTTATAAATGTTTCAGATATTGTTCTAAATATCTCGCATCTTGTTCTAAATATCCCGGAGAAATTGCCAATTTTCCGTCTCAGGTGTCCAATATTTCATTTATTTATATAAATATTTCATTCCGGCGACACTTTTTCCCGAATATTTTTAAGAATATTTCGCTCCAGGTGTACCTAATTTCATTTATCGATATAAATAT
>DATJGV010000305.1:0-13818 GCA_035494575.1 Pyrinomonadaceae bacterium
GCCGCAGCGTTTTCGTTTATCTCGGGCGTGAAAAAACCGCTCGATTCCCAACGTGAATAGTGATTTTCTTCGGCCTCTTTCGGGTCGTAGGCCTTTGCGATTTCCATAGACTGTTTCTAAAATTTTCAGACTAATCGGCCAACCAGTTACGATCGTTTCTGCAAGATAATTATTAATTGGCAGATCCGACGCGATCGTCAAAATTTTTATTCTAAAACAAAAACGGCTAGCTTTCATCTTGCCCGCGAAAACTAACCGTTGCATTTACTTTTGAAAATAAATAACTAGTGCGGTTGCCCGCCGCCGGTCTTTTCGCGAATCACGCTCTCGGCGATCACAGGTACGACTTCCCACGCAATTTCGCGGACGATGTTCGGCGTTATCTTTTCAGCCACGCGCTGCGCTATCGCTTCGATCAATTCGGGCGGAAAACCAGGAACTTCCGGTGGAGTCGAGGCCGCATTCATTAATTCATCAGCTGGATATTCGGCAGTCGGCAGTTCGAGTAAATTTCCCTCGTCATCGAAACGCTGTGTTTCCGCTTCATTGTAGTCTTCCTCGGCGCGGGCCGCGGAGTATTCGGGTTCGGGTTCGGGCTCGAAAACAGTTTCCTCGGCAATAGTGTCGAAGGGCGATGGTGCATCGTCAGGTGGAAGAGTCGGCTCCGGTTCGGGAGCGGCTTCTATCGGATCCGGTCGAGCAAACCCAAGATCTTCGCGATCGGTAAAATTATATTCGCGAGTCTGATCGGCAACTGTCGATTCGGGCAGCCGAGTTTCGATCATCTCGTCGTCCATTCCGACATCGCCAAGAACGACCGGCTCGACGTCGACGTGCGGCATCTCGACGGTCTCGGCAAAGCTGTCCTTGTAAAGGTTGTCGATCTCGCCAAGATCCTGTTCGGCGATGACGTGCGCCGGAACTTCCTGCTCGGCTTCCGGCATCTCCAGTACCGGAGCGTTGTGATTCTCTTGCTCAGTCGCTGATTCATCGGCTTTCGGCAACAATTCCGTAACTCTCGTAACCAACTGACGGATCGACTGAAAGGGCTTTTTTAAGACATCGGTCGCTCCGACGCGTTGGGCCTCGGCCTCGTCAAATGCTTCGAACGAGCCGACAAGCAGAATAACCGGAAGATCGCGCGTGTCGTCACGCTTGCGGATCATTTCGCAAATTTGGTACCCGCTCAGTCCGGGCATATTTACGTCCGCCAGAACAATGTCGGGTTTTATCGTCGAAAAACGCTCCATCGCCGTATCGCCGTCGCCGACGCCTATCACTTCAATACCTTCATCTTCGAATGTGAGATTAACGACTTTTTGGATGGTAGCCGAATCGTCAGCCAGCAACAGCTTTGGTTTGGACACGCTTGTTTTTACTCCTTTTTCAGCCCGAAATGTCTTCGTCGCGGAAAATAATATTCGATTTGAAACCTAACATTTTACGTGGGATTGCGTCAAGAATTGCAAGGAAGTTCGCGTTCGGACATCCGGGTTCCGAGTTGGTGCGGACGTGATATTCCGGACCGAGGGTTACTGAGAATTTGAACTCTGAACCAATTCCGCAGCGAGTCGGATGGCTGCTCTCATACTGGATTCTTCTGCAATTCCTTTTCCGGCAATGTCGAATGCGGTGCCGTGATCGACGGACGTCCTTATCAGCGGCAATCCAAGTGTAACATTTACGGAGCTGCCAAAGGAAAGGGATTTAACGGCGATCGTCGCCTGATCGTGGTAGCAAGAGATGACAGCGTCGAATTCGCCGCGAAACCCGCGAAGAAAGATCGTGTCAGGTGAAAAAGGGCCGTGTACATCGATTCCGGCCTCTCGGCATTCGGCTATCGCGGGGATAATCTCATCCGCCTCTTCGCTGCCGAACATTCCGCCTTCGGACGCGTGAGGATTGAGGCCCGCGACCGCGATCTTGATGTCTTTTTTTAGCAGTTGTGAGATCGTGGCGTTTGAGAATTTGATCAATCGCGCAAGTGAATCCCTTTTTACAAGCTCGATAGCATCACGTAGCGATACATGGGTCGAAAGCAACACAACGCGAAGTTTTTCCGCAAAAAAACTCATTGCGAATTCGCGTGTGCCTGTTAATTCTGCAAGAAATTCGGTATGACCGGGATAATGATAACCCGCTAATGACAATGCCTTTTTGCTGATCGGCGCTGTCGCGATCGCATCGATCTGGCCCTTCCGCCAAAGCTCTACAGCAGTTTCGATATATTGCGCGGATGCACGGCCCGTGTCGGCGGATTCAACTCCCGGTACCACGCGGGCAGGAACGTTATTGAGATCGTAGATCTCGACATCATTTAACCGCAGACCCAGTTCATCGGCAGTTCTTTGCAAAACCGTCTCGTCGCCAATGATCAAAGGCCGGCACACCTCTTTCATTGAGGCTCCGGCCAATGCTTTGGTAACGATCTCCGGCCCGATTCCGGCGGGATCGCCCATGGTTATTCCGATTCTCGGCAAACCAAACTTCTCCAGGATCTACTAATCTGCCTGTCGGCGAATAAATGTTGGAACGTCCATATTCTCTTCGGGTCTCGGTTCGTTCGGGAAACCGGGGCCGAAATGACCGGCGACCGCGTTAACGTTCTCGCCGCGATGCGTCGGCATCATCATCTGTACCTGACTATCAAAACCGGTCGCGATAACCGTAACCTTAATGTCGTCCGTCATACCGTCCTTGATAACATTTCCCCAGATGATGTCGGCGTTGTCGTCCGATTCGCTTTCGATCATGCCGATCGCGTCCTCGACCTCGCCAAGCGGCATATTGGGTCCGCCCGTCACGTTAATTAATGCCGCTTTGGCGCCCTTGATCGAATTTTCTTCGAGCAGCTTGTAGTCGAGTGCCGCACGCATCGCTTTTGACGCGCCGTCCTCACCCTCGCCAGTGCCGATTCCCATCAAAGCGACGCCTTTGCCGCGCATAACGGTCGTTACATCGGCAAAATCAAGATTGATAATACCCGGCGTCGTGATCAGATCCGTAATACCCTGCACGGCCTGAAGCAGGATCTCGTCAGCACGACGGAAAGCGTCCATTATCGTGATCCTTTCCTCTACTTCGCGAAGCTTCGAATTTGGAATGGTGATGATGGTATCAACGCACCCGCGTAGCTCTGCCAATCCGCGTTCGGCTTGCAGCATTCGCTTTTTACCTTCGACAAGAAACGGTTTCGTGACGACCGCAACGGTCAAAGCACCAAGTTCTATTGCGAGCGAAGCGACAACCGGCGCCGCGCCTGTTCCTGTTCCGCCGCCGAGGCCCGTCGTAACAAAAACCATGTCTGAACCTTCAAGGACGTCCAAGAGTTTTTCGTGATCTTCGAGAGCGGCTTCGCGTCCGACCTCAGGATTCGATCCGGCACCAAGACCGCGTGTGGATTTGCTGCCAAGCTGAATCTTCATAGGGGCTTTTGAAGCATTCAACGCCTGCAGATCTGTGTTTGCAACAATAAACTCGACGCCCTTAATACCTGCGTCGATCATCCGGTTGACCGCATTACCGCCGCCGCCGCCGACACCGATCACCTTAATTCGCGCACCGGTGATGGGCGGTTCGTCGATAAACATTTTGATTCCGCTGTTATTCATTTAAGACCTTCCGTTTTCTATTTAGTCAAAGCCCCTGCTGGAAATAAAATATTGAGATCGGCTGTATTATTGCTTCGGGACGTCGTTTCGCACTTCAACTATATCTTGTGCTTTCGGCGAAGAAGCATACAACGATTTGGGGTAAAAATCCAGCCAGCAAGTTATATTTACCTGAATTTTTCCCGAAAATTTTCGATCCACTCGGCAACTTTTCTACCGGGAGATTTTGTGCCGTTTCCGGACTCGCGCGCCTGTGAGCGCATTGATGATAATGCAAGACCGCACGCCACCGCCCAATCGGGGCTTTGGATCTTTTCAACAAGCCCGCCAAAGTATTCGTGTTCGAGAAAACCGAGCCGCGTCGGCGCATCGAAAACCTGCTCTGCGATCTCGATCATTCCGCGAGCAAGCGACCCGCCGCCGGTTAAAATTACGCCGCCGGAAATTTGTGCATGCGTCCCCGCGACTTCGTGCGCGATGTGCTGCAGCAACTCAACCGCGCGAGGCTGCATGATGTCGCAGAGAATCTCTTTCGACAGGCCGCGCGGCTCGCTTCGTCCGACCGGCATTATCTCGATCACCTGTTGTCTTTCGTGATCGTCCATCAAAAACGAGGCGACGCAGCCATAGTTGTGTTTGACCCTATTCGCCTCCGGGATCGAAACACGCAAACCTACCGCAATGTCCTTTGTAAAATGCATACTGCCAAATGGAAAGACGGCGGTATGCTGAACTGCGCCGCGTCCAAAGATCATCAGGCTTGTGATCTCGGCGCCCATGTTGACGATCGCGCAGCCGTATTCCTTGTCGTCATCCGTCAATGCTGCCTCGGCCGCGGCAAGCGGTTCGAGCATCATCTTTTCGACGTCGAGACCGGCTCGGTTTACAGCCTTTACAAGATTTTGACGTCCGGCACTTGGGCTGATCACGATGTGAACGAGCGATTCGAGCCTGGCGCCGCTCATGCCGACAGGTTCCGTAATTCCGTTCTGCCCGTCGATGATAAACTCCTGCGGCAGACGATTAACTATCTCCCAACCGGGCGGCAATTGCATCGCGCTCGCCGATTCGATGGCACGGTTTATATCGTCCTCGGAAATTTCACGTCCTGCTCCAGCCACGGCAACAACGCCGCTTTTGTTCTCACCTTGAAAATGTTCGCCCGAAAGATTGACCGTTGCAGACGAAACATCCATACCACTGATGCGCTCGGCTTCGCTGACCGCGCGTTTGATCGATTCGGCAACGGCTTCGGTTCCGGTAACAATACCGCGCCGCAGCCCGCGTGAATCCGCTTGGCCCATCCCAACAATATCCATCCGGCCGTCGTCCGCGCGTTCACCGATCACACAACGGACCTTGCTCGTCCCGACATCCAGACCGACTGCCAATATTTCCCGATTACTCATTACTCATTTAAGCCAACCATCAAAATTCCCCCTTGCATTATCAACGGAAATACGAATTAGTTACCTGCGTATTCGATTACCGGATAAACGCCGGCGGCGTTTACCGATTTTATCTTTTCCCCCTTGCCGGCGATCGCCTCAAGCGCGGTCTTTAAGATCTTTCCAAAGTTTTCCTTTTGCAGCGAGATGGGTATCTGCGCCCCGGAATCCTCTACGACCACTTTTGGCTCCGACAGCGACGAAAGATCGATCTCCCTGATACGGCTGCCAAGGTCGAACTGGCTCCACTCAGCCGACATTTTTTGAAACAGCTTTATGCGCTGCAGATTGTCCTTAGTGGCTTTTTCCGACTTGGCTTCGTCCCATCCGCGAATTACCATCGGAAATTCCTGATCGTTCTTATTTACCGTCGCAAGCACTTCGCCGTCGGCGTCGATTAAAAAGTCGCCGCCCTGCAAACGTGCGACAGCAACCGGAATCCGTTCGACAACGTTGACGCGAATGCCGTTAGGCAGCACCCGCGATACCGCGGCCGATTTGATGAACGGCAGTTTTTCGATCCGCATTTTCAGATCAGGCAGATCTGCGTTCCACGCGCCGGATTTTTCAGTCTGGCCCGTCACGATCTTTTGAATATCGGCACCGGATGAGCGGTGAACGCCGCGAACGTCAACTGTTTTCACATCGAAAAAATTCGATGCCGTAACGGTCCGATATCCCATGACGACCAGAAATCCGATGCAGCCGATGATCACCGTGCTCAATACGGCCGGTAAAACGTAACGTCCGAATTTGCTCTCGCCTTTTTTCCCCTTTCGGCGCGGAGCCATTGCTTTGGCATGTTTTTTTGCCGATGGCTGCGGCTTGCGCCGGGCAACGGGCTTTCGTTTTGCTGCTGCCATACCTTTAGACCGCGGCCTCCACGTTCGCAGATTTTTCGTCCAGCTGTTGAAGTATTTCTTCGGAAAGCCGCGTTACACTTCCCGCTCCAAGGGTAATGACAAGATCATTAGTTTGCAACTCTTTTACGACTATCGCGGCGGCCGCATCGATATCACCTATATACGTTGCGTTCTTGTGACCGTATTTTTTGATATTTTCCGTCAGGACCTCGGCCGTGATCCCCGGAATTGGCTGCTCGCTCGCGGCATAAATATCCAATACATAAAGCACATCCGCGTTGTTGAATGCCAGTGCAAATTCGTCCATCAATTCCTGCGTGCGCGTGTACCGATGGGGCTGAAAAACGACGACGGTACGGCGCCCAGCCGAACCATTCTTCGCGGCGGAAAGCGTAGCAAGTATCTCGGTAGGATGATGTCCGTAATCGTCGATCACAGTTATGCCGCTAGCTTCGCCTTTGAATTGAAAACGCCGGTTCGCGTTCCTGAATCCCGCAAAGGCCTCTGCGATTTTTGCGAACGGGACTTCGAGTTCCAACGCGACGGCGGTCGCAGCGAGCGCGTTATAAACATTGTGCTTGCCGGGAACAGGCAGTTCGATCTCACCAAGAACTTCCGTTCCTTTCCAGACCGTAAATACCGAACCAAAGGTATCCGTGTAACGAATATCATGGCCTGAAATGTCAGCCTGAGCCGTCATTCCATACGTCACTCGGCGGCGTTTTATGTTCGGAATGATAAGCTGCACATTCGGGTCGTCAAGACAAATAATAGCCGCTCCGTAAAACGGCACTTTGTTAACAAAATCGGTAAAGCATTGCACGACATCGTCCATGCCTTTATACGATTCCATGTGCTCTTTATCGATATTTGTAACAACAGCTATCGTAGGGTACAGCATCAGGAACGAGCGATCACTCTCGTCCGCCTCGGTAACGAACCACTCGGACGCGCCGAGCTTTGCATTCGACCCAAGCGTATCGACAACGCCGCCGACCACTGTCGTCGGATCGACACCTGCGTAACCCAAAAGCGTTGCGACCATCGATGTTGTTGAAGTCTTGCCGTGTGTGCCGGCGACGGCAACTGCATAAGGCTTTAACGTCATCAACTCAGCCAGCATCTCGGCACGCGGGATGACGGGAATACCCTTTTCCTTTGCTATTACAACTTCCGGATTATCCGCCTTTACTGCCGACGAATAGACCACGACTTGCGCCTCGCCGACGTTCTCGGCGGCATGCCCCTCGAAAACCTTGATACCGAAAAGCTGCTCCAAACGATCGGTGTTCTTTGATTTCTTAATATCCGAGCCCGCTACCGAGAAACCGAGGTTGGACAGCACTTCGGCGATGCCGCTCATGCCGATGCCGCCGATGCCGATGAAATGAATTCTTTTTACGTGCCTAAACATTTCCATTTTCGATTCTGGATCTTCGATCTTCGCGATCCGTAGATCCTGAATCTTTTTTTTAATCCCTCCTTGCAAGTTCCTCGATCAAATCTACGGTCGCTTCTGCGGCGTCAGCCCGTCCAAGTTTTTTTGCGGCGGTCTCCATTGCTGAGATCGCTGTAGGCGAGTCCATCAGTTCATCTATCTCGGTTGCGAGTTTTGCACCTGTCAGGTCTTTTTGCAATATCATTTTTGCAGCTCCGGCCTTTTCCAAAGCCTCGGCATTTTTTCGCTGATGATCGTCCGCCGCGGTCGGAAGCGGTATCATTATTGCGGCCTTGCCCGTCGCTGCGATTTCGGCACAGGTCGTTGCACCCGCGCGGCAAATTATCAGATCGGTCTCCGCAAACGCATTTTGCATATCCTCGATGTACGGTCGAACGTCAGCCGTCTGCCAACCGCTTTCGGCATAAGCGCGTTTTACCTTTTCATAATCGGCCTCGCCTGTCTGATGCACAACCCTTAATTTTGATTTGTGACCGTTTAGAATATTCAGCGCGTCCATCATTGCATTATTGATCGCCCGTGCTCCCTGCGAACCGCCAAAGATCAATAGATGAACATCGTCGGTTCGCGGTTTTGAAGGGATCTCAAAAAATTCTCTTCTGACCGGGTTTCCGGTAACAACGCCTTTTTTGCCAAAGTACGGCAACGCCTCTTCGAACGTGAGGGCCGCTTTGTCGACGAACATAGCGAGCCGCCGGTTTGTAAACCCGGGAAGAGCGTTCGAATCCATAACGAGCGTCGGAATTCGCATAAGGCTTGCGATCATCAAAACCGGCCCCGATACGTATCCGCCAGCTCCGACGACGACGTCCGGCTTGAATTCATTTAACAGGCGTCGCGCTTCGAGAAAACTTTTCGGCAATATCGCCAAACCCTTTAACTTTTCTTTCAGGCCGACACTCTTCAGACCTGCGCTGTTTATCAACGAAAGCTGAAAGCCGTTATCCGGCACGATCCGTGTCTCAAGGCCGCGGGACGTCCCGACAAAAAGAATTTCCGACGACGCGTCACGCCGCAAGATTTCCTTTGCCACCGCAATTGCCGGATATATGTGCCCGCCGGTTCCCCCGGCAGCGATCAAGACTTTCATCGTGCTTTCTAGGCCGCCGCCGACCTGCTTTTTCTTCCCTGAACAAATTCGTTTTCACGGCCTGCAAAAGCCTTTTCCCGCGTCGCGTGCTGCGAAATATTCAACAAGATACCAACGGCGAAAAGCGTCACCAAAACCGACGATCCGCCATAAGAAATGAACGGCAGCGGAATTCCCTTTGCCGGTAAGATCGAAATAACAACGCTGATATTAAAAAGCGCCTGGACGACGATGCCGGTCGTAATGCCGATGCCGAGCAGCATTCCGAAGCGGTCCGGCGCCAGCATCGCTGCTCGGGCGCCGCGCCAAAGCAATAGTCCGAACGCAAGCACCACCGCTAATGTTCCGACAAGGCCTAACTCTTCACCTACAACCGAAAAAATAAAATCGGAGTAGGGATAAGGTAGATAAAAAAGTTTTTGCTGGCCCTTCGCAAAACCTTCGCCAAGGATGCCGCCCGAACCGATAGCGTAAAGTGACTGCACAACCTGATATCCTGCATCATCGGCGTATTTAAAAGGATCGAGAAAAGCCATGATCCGCTCGACTCGCCACGGCGCGATGATCAAGGCGCCCAATCCAAGCACTACCATCGCTGCTGCCACGGCCGCTATGTGCAGCATTTTCGCTCCCGCTGCAAAATAGACGGCGGAAAATATCGCGCAAAGCACTATGGTCGTTCCGAGATCGGGCTCGATGAACACGAGTCCTCCGAGCAGCATAAGTGCCAGCAGGCAAGGAAATACCGTAGATCTCAGCTCACCAACAGTGTCTTCGTTCCGCGTTAGAAACCAGGCTAGAAAGATAGGCAGCGCGATCTTGGTCAATTCCGAGGGCTGAAGGGAAAATCCGCCAAAGCGTATCCAACGCCGTGCGCCATTTATCGGTGAAAAACCGAAAACAGCAAGAAGCAAAATAACCGAAACCGCTATTATCGAAACGACGACGTACTTGTTATTAAAAATGTGATAATCAACGCGGCTGGCAACGTACATGACAAGCAGGCCCGCGACGGTAAAGCCAAGCTGTTTGTAAAAATAGGCAAACTGCGTTTCGTTTTGTGTTTCCCTGAGCGAGATCATCGCGGAAGCGCTATAAACCATCAGCGCGCCGAAACACGCGAGTCCCGCCGCTATTGCAAAAAGAAGCCAATCTGTTCTGCGCGCCTTTGTCATACATTCGTCGCCATGTCGCGCCCTTTCCCGGCCGCAAGCGATCTTACTTCTTCTTTAAAAACCGTTCCTCGTTCCTCAAAACTTTTGAACATATCGAAGCTGGCGCAAGCGGGTGCGAGCAAAACCACGTCACCCCTTTCTGCAGCAGCAAAGCCTTTTCCAGCCGCTTCCGCCATAGAAGCGGCGCGGATAATTTCAGCATGGCCTTTCAACTGCGATTCGATATTGTCGGCATCCTCACCTATCACGACGAGCGCACGCACTTTCTTTTCGATCAAATCGACAAGCGGCTCGTACGGCGCGTTCTTTCCGCGCCCGCCCAGGATCAGGACCGTCCTGCCGTCGTTATCGCTCATTGCTTCGAGAGCCTTCAGCGTTGCATCAACCGAAGTTGCTTTCGAGTCGTTATAAAATTTCACGCCGTCGACCTCTTCGACAAATTCGATGCGGTGTTCGACGCCCTTGAAATCGTGAACCGTGTCGCGCATCGATTCCGGCGACGCCCCGCACGCCAATCCGGCCGCGAGGGACGCAAGAATATTTTCGACGTTATGCAAACCGCGCAGAAATATCTCATTTCTTGTCGTCAAAACTCTTTCTTTGCCATTCGCCCTGCAAACCAGATCACTTCCCCGAAGAAACAAGCCTTCGTCCAATTCGCGTTTGACGCTGAACAGCGCAACGTTAGCCTTCAGCCCCGCGGCCCATTCAGCCGTGATCTTGTCGTCAGCGTTCAATATCGCCACGTCATCCCGCGTTTGGTTCATAAACAAGCGATGCTTTGCGGCGGCGTAGTCGGTGAACGAATCATACCGATCGAGGTGATTTGGAGTTACGTTAAGACAGATTCCGACGTTGGGACGAAAATCCTTGATCGTCTCAAGCTGAAAACTCGAAACCTCGACAACCGTCCACGAATTTTCAGTTGATGTCTCAGTCAAGCTCAAAAGCGGCGTGCCAATGTTTCCGCCCACCTGCGTTTCGATCCCGGAATTTTTTAGCAATTCTCCGATCAGTGTCGTCGTGGTTGTTTTTCCGTTGGAGCCGGTGATGCCCACGATGCGGCCCTGCAAAAATCTGTAGGCGAGTTCTACTTCGCCAATAACCTCGCCATCTTTTCGGTCAACGTATCGAGCGGGGATCGTATTTGTCGGAACACCCGGCGAAATGACTACCAGATCGATCTGATCAAGCAGCCAGGAGGGAATCTCGCCGGAGAGTAATCCGACGTTGTGTGATTCTTTCAAAGATCGTGCCGTATCAGTCCAGTTCTCAACTTCTTTTTTGTCGTGCAGAGCGACCACGGCGCCGCGTTCCGCCAAAAATTTTGCGGATGCGATACCGGATTTGCCGGCGCCTAAGACCAATGATTTTCGGCCTCTGAGGTTCATAGCGACGATCAACTAACGTAGTTTTAGTGTCGATAAACTCAACAACGCGAATAATATCGCAACGATCACGAACCGAAACACTATCTTCGGTTCCTTCCAACCCGAAAGTTGAAAATGATGGTGTAGCGGAGCTTGGCGAAAAATTCGCTTGCCCACGCCGCTGCTGCGTTTCGTAAATTTGAAATACGAAACCTGCAGCATCACCGAAACGGCTTCGATGATAAATACGCCCCCGATGAACGGCAGCAAAAATTCCTGCTTTGTCAGTATCGCGACCGTCCCAAGAGCCCCGCCGATGGCGAGTGATCCAACATCGCCCATGAAAACCTGCGCAGGCGGCGCGTTGTACCACAAAAAGCCGAGACTCGCTCCAACCATTGCACCGCAGAAAACCGTCAGTTCGGCGGCCGCCGGATTGTGCGTCAGGTCAAGCCGTTCGGCCCAGCGAGCGTCGCTTGCAAGATACGTCAACGCCGTCAACGCCGACATTGCGATAAAGGTTACGCTTATCGCCAGACCGTCGAGTCCATCAGTCAGGTTTACGGCGTTCGACGAACCCATCAGCACGAAAATGATAAAGATCAGATAGATCGGCGGCCAAAGATATGTGATGCCGTTCGGTTCCGCGGTCTGCTTAAAGAACGGAATGCTGACATTCCACGAATAGCTGGTCAGCCAGAACAGTACGCCCCATACGATAACTGCAGTCAGAAGCTGTCCCGCTAATTTTTGCCAGCCGGTCAAGCCCAGGCTGCGTTTTTTGACTATCTTTATATAGTCGTCTGCGAAACCTATCGCGGCAAAAAGCGTCGTGGCACCCAGCGCGAGCCAAAGATACAAGCTGTCAAGTCGCGCCCAAAGGACCGTCGAAATAAACACGGAACAGATTATCAAAACGCCGCCCATCGTTGGCGTTCCGCGTTTCATCTGGTGGTCTATCGACAGCTCTTCTCTTATCTCCTGGCCAACCTTCAACCTGGTTAGCCAGTTGATCACCTTTCCTCCAAGCAATAGCGAAATAAGCAGCGCCGTTATCGTCGCGAACGCCGTACGGAACGTGACGTACTGGATCACGTTCAGGCCCTTGTAAAAATACGATTCGCTAAGAGTACCGTATTGCCGGTATATCAACTGATAAAGAAAGTAATAAAGCATCTTCCGATTTTGGATTCGGGATCTCGGATTTTGGAATACCGATCGCGGTGCGTACCCCGCGTCGCCGCGTCACCGTTTCGCCGCGTCTCGCTCCTCCTCCAATTCATAACGTTCCAAAAGCTTTTCTACTACTTTTTCAGTCCGCACACCACGCGAACCTTTTATCAAAACAACATCGCCCGGTTTGATCTCATTCGCAAGATATTCGCCTGCCAGATCTGAATTTTCAATAAACACCGCGTCTCGAAGTCCCGCGGTCTTTGCTCCTTCGATCAGTTCCCTGCCAAGTCCGCGAACGCCGACGAGCAATTCAATTCCCATCACCGCAATTTCGCGGCCAGTCTCGACGTGAATCTCACCTTGCCTTTCGCCGAGTTCGAGCATTTCACCGGCAACAACGATCTTTCTCGCGGCCGATCCCGCTCCGTCAACAAGCGTCTGCACCATCGAGAGCAACGCGGTCGGGTTCGAGTTATACGAATCGTTGATGACCGTAAATCCACCCTTGAAATGCAGGATCTCACCACGCTGAGGCGGCGGAGCAACTGTACTCAAGCGTTCGGCGATCACTGATGCAGATTGTCCGAAAGTATGTCCCACAGCGGCGGCCGCAAGCGCGTTCAATATATTATGTTTTCCGTTTAGAGGGAAACCTACCTGAGCTTTGCCGTCGGGCGTTTTCAATATGAACGACGTTTCGCCAAACCGCGCAAAATTGATTTCCGATGCGGTCACGTCAGCTTCGGATTCAATCCCGTAAGTGAGCACGCTTCCTTTTGCAAGATCACGCATCGCCGCAACACGCTGGTCGTCCGCGTTTAACACAGCTGTCCCGCCAGGTTTCATTCCTTCGACGAGTTCGGCTTTTGCCCTTGCAACATTTTCTATCGACCCAAGATGCTCGACATGTACCGGCAGAACGTTCAACTCCACAGCAACATCCGGCGGTGTGATGCGGCACAGGCGCTGAATCTCGTTCATTGGAGTGGACATTCCCATCTCAAGTACAGCTACGTCGTATGTGTCGTCCTTGGCAAGATTCAAAACGGTCAGCGGATGTCCCAACCCGTTGTTGTAGTTTTTCTGATTGCGCAACACCTTTCGGCCGCTTGCCGACAATACATGTGCGGTCAATTCCTTCGCCGTCGTTTTGCCGGCGCTGCCGGTGATCGCAACGACGGGCTTATCCCACTCGAGATATACACCGTGCGCAAGATTTTGCAGCGCTAGTATCGCGTCATCAACAAAGATCATCCGATCGTGGTATTGCTCGAGATCGGCTTTGTGTTCCTCGTAGCGGTCGGGGCGGACGACGCAGGCGACGGCACCTTTTTCAAAAGCTACCGCGACATATTTAGTTGCGTCTTCAAAATCACCGTTAAACCCGTTATTTTTGTAATCCGGCTGCGACAGCGCAAAAAAGACATCGCCCGCCTGCACTTCGCGAGAGTCTATCGAAAAAGACGTTACCTCTCGGTCCAGCAAGGCGGGGTTGATTGTCGATGCCGCGGCATTCATAAATTTTATTGCAGTGCTTAGTTTCAAGTCTTAAGTCTCGTCCCCTCTATCGACGATTTAATTCTAGTCTCGCGTAGCGGCGGTTTGACGCTTGCCTGTTTTCCCTTG
>DATJGV010000306.1:0-15662 GCA_035494575.1 Pyrinomonadaceae bacterium
ATATTGTCTCTTCATAGCTTCACCTCTTGTAAATGTTTAATAAACTACAGCAGTAATCAGCTTAAAAGACCAAGCCGCAGGTTTGATTTTCCGCATTCGGAATCCGTTGTCCGATATTTGGTTCGAAATCTGTAAGTGCTTTATTAGCTTACCATTTTGCCCCGCAAAGTTAAATTGAATCTTTTTTCAAATTTTTCTTGAAATTATTTGTTATTAGCCGTATATTGCAATCGTTAACGATAATTTATTTCTATTTCACACCGGCCCCCGAGGTTCAAAACTCGGGGGTTGGATGTTTAAGGGCAGCTGTTAAACAAGTTTTTGCGCACAGATAAACGTCTATGTACCTTTTCCAAAAGGCTTTTCTTTTATTCACTCTCAACCTTGTGGACGCGCTATTGACATTGGTTTGGGTTCGCAGCGGCGTTGCTCCCGAAAGCAACCAACTGATGGCCAGCCTTTTGGACATCGGCAATTTGCCTTTTCTGGCCGTAAAGATCGCGATGGGCGGCTTCGCCGCTTTCGTGCTCTTTCATTGGGGCAACCGGCCGCTGGCCCGATACGGCATGACATTGGTTCTCGCTCTTTACATAGGGCTGATGGGCATACATCTGTTTACCGGGCTGACCGTGGTTGGCTCATCACACGTTGTGCTCGACGTGGTCAGCGACCTTCCCCGGCAATTTGTTGCCCTGTTTGCTTGAGACTCTGTCCGGAGCCCAAAAACCCCTTATCACAGACGGTCCTGACAATAAGGCGCAAATTCTTGCGATTTTTGTCCCAAGCTGGGACAGTTTGGGACAAGCTTGGGACACGCAATTAACTGAATACAAAGGGTTTAGAATTTTGTCCCACTTGTCCCACTGTCCCACCGGTTTTTCGTTTTCAGAGATTTTCAAAGATCGGCAGCTTTTCATGCAAAAGGCCGCATGACATTTTATCACGCCAGCATAGATGAAACAACATTTTATTGACGGAACACGATGAATGTCCATTGTTTTCCTTACGCTTTCCTTTTTCGAATACGCAACGCGCGCTTGCGTTTCACGCATCAAAAAGTTGATATTTTATTTAGAAGGAATAACGTCTTATGTCTAATAAATCGGTATATCAGTTGTCGGCGCGGCAGCTTTTGTTTCTCGCGCTTGCATCGGCCCTGATCGCGGTCGGGGTCACGGTATTGCTTTACTGGTTCGGTTCGTACTGGCAGAGCAATGGAAATTTGGAAAAAGCGTTTGCGGAGAGCGGCCCATCGGCTGGTATCGCCGACCCCTCGACCGTATCGGACGAAGAGAACAGCATAGAGGTTTACAAGGCGGTTTCACCCGGTGTGGCGTTTATCAGCACCACGTCCTACACGCAGGATTTTTGGGGTGACGTGCAGGAAGGAAAAGGGACCGGCAGCGGCTCGGTTATCGATAACGAAGGCCACATTTTGACCAATTATCACGTTATCGAGGACGCCAAAAAGCTGACCGTAAATTTTGGCGGCAACAAGGTTTACCCGGCGACGCTGGTCGGCGGCGACCCCGACACCGATCTTGCCGTTATCAAGATCGATCCGCCGGCAGGTCTTCCGGTAATTTCCCTTGGCGATTCCGACAAGTTGGTCGTTGGGCAAAAGGTACTTGCCATCGGCAACCCGTTCGGTCTCGACCGCACATTAACGACCGGTGTTATTTCCGGCTTGCAGCGTCCGATCAGGGCCAGGAACGGGCGTCCGATCGACGCCGCTATCCAGACCGATGCTTCGATCAATCCGGGCAACTCGGGCGGGCCGCTGCTTGATAAGTACGGCCGCATGATCGGCATCAACTCGCAGATCCTATCGCCCGCGGGCGGTTCGGTAGGCGTTGGATTCGCGATTCCCGTCAACATCGCAAAGCGCATCATTCCCCAGCTTATCCAGTTTGGCGAAGTACGCCGTCCAAAACTCGGCGTCGATCCGCTTAGCGTTGAGAAATTGAGCGATCAGGGCGTACAGCTGCCCGTGCGGTCGGGCCTGTTGATCAGGACTGCTCCGGCCGGCGGATCGGCGGCAAATGCCGGTATTCGCGGGCTCTCACAGGACAGCAACGGCGATGTTGTGCTCGGCGACATCATCACATCCATAGACGGTGAGAAAATGTCCGATATCGACGATCTTTATCGTCTGCTGGACAAACGGAAGATCGGCGACACCGTGCAGGTACAAGTTTATCGCAGCGGCAAAACGCTGACCGTTCCCGTGCGGCTGCTATCGTCCGCCACGGCAGCACGGCCGACGCGACGCACACAGTAAAGACGATGTATGATCAAAAGCGGCGGATCGAATCGGTTTGCCGCTCTTTTTGCGCCTTATGATCGACCTGGACGATTTCTACAATGATGGTTTCGGATGGGTGTGCAAGCATTGCGAGCAGGAGTTGCGCCAGCCCGAAACCGCATTGGATTCGAGGCTTTTTCGCGAAGGCGAAGCCGAGAGCAAGCAGCCTAGATTTTCGCACGTCGCACTGGCGAAATGGGCTGACAAAACCCGCCAAACGCTGGTCTGTCCCAGATGCGGCATCGTCGAGCGTGTCGACAAGTCGTAACGGTGTGGTAAATTAGAAAGAGTGCTGGAGAAAGAACTCGAAACCGCTATCGCCCTCGCCCAACAAGCAAGCAAGACCATTCTCGAATTTTACGCGCTTGAGATAATTGCCGAAGAAAAAGTCGGCGTTGACAACCTGTACGAACCAGTAACAATTGCCGATAAGACCGCAAGCCGGATGATCGTTGACGGGCTGGCCGATCATTTTCCCGGCGACGCGATACTTTCAGAAGAGGAACCGGATGATCCGAAAAAACGCCTGAGCAGCAGCCGCGTGTGGTTTATCGACCCGATCGACGGGACCGCCGGATTTGTGAAAAAGGACGGTGATTTTGCGGTGCAGATCGGCCTTGCCGAACGCGGAGAACCGGTCCTCGGCGTCGTTTTGCTGCCGTTTCACGACGTTCTTTATCATGCGGTGAAAGGCCGTGGAGCATTTTCACGATCCGACGGCGCGGATACGCAGCTCCACACGTCGAAGCGAACAGATTATCGCGAAATGCACATCGCTACTTCGCGAAATCATCGCAGCAAGATAACCTCGCAGATAAGATCGGATTTCGGCCTCGCCGGCGAAGTGCAGCGGGGCTCGGTCGGCCTCAAGATCGGTCTGATCTCCGAACAGGTCTGCGACCTCTACATCCATCCTTCGCCGCGAACCAAATTCTGGGACACATGCGGTCCGCAGGTCATCCTGGAAGAAGCCGGCGGTAAACTGACCGATGTTTTCGGCTACCCGATACGGTACGACACGGCGGATGTTCAGAACCATAACGGGCTGCTCGCCAGCAACGGTGTTGTGCACGACAGAACGGTCCGCCGTCTCCGGCCGATCCTCAACGAAGTCGGCCGCCACCGCGTTCTGGCAAAGGCAAGCTAACGCGGATCCCTCAGGCGCTCTATCGCTAATCAGCCGCCTCTCGGAATAACTGAAAACTAAAAAGTGAAAGCTGAAAACGGATTCTCTCATTTTCAGATTTTCGTTTTACCTTTTCAGTTAATTCGGAAGGTTTCTATATTTCAAAGACCAAGCCAAAATAAAAAGGCCCCGGAATTTCCGGAGCCTTTACCGTTTTCCTCGAAAGCGAGTTTAGAACAGAAACCTCAAGGAAAGCTGAACCTCTCGCGGGTCGCCGACACCTTGCCGCAGGTAGCCGTTGAAATCGAAAAGGCTCGGTGCATTTAGTGAACTCTGGTTTCCGGGAACGGATGACAAGTTCACAAAGTTCTTGCTGTTAAACGTATTGAACATCTCGATCTGCGGGATCAATTGTATCTTCTCCGTCAGATTGAACGGCCGTGATACGCGCCAGTCGAACGAGTAATACTGGTTGTCCTTTCGCAGCGTGTTGCGATTTGTTTTGCCGTTCACGAGCTCGAACTGACCGGACGCTGTCGCCGGAGTTGCGGGCTGTGCCGAGCGTGCCTGAAAACGCGGCGCGAACTGCACTTTCCACGGCAATTCCAGGTAGGCAAAGAAATTGAACTTGTGCCTGATGTCGCGGTCGGACAATGAATAATCCAGTCCGGGATTCAGCGGATTTATCGAGCGGTCGGTGAACGGATCGCGTTCGTTCGAGTCGTCGTCCTTGTCCTTCGACAAGACGTAATTCCACTCAAACTGATATTTGCTGCTGAACCGCTTTCGCATTCCGACGGTAAATCCGTCATAGACCGATTTACCGTTCGCGCTGGTCACGAAAACGTCACCAAGTGTCGGGAAAAGGCCCAGCCGGTTGTAATTAAAAAAGCGGGTCAGGTGAATGCCCTTCGCGTGGGTATAGTCGACATACAGCGCAATGTCTTTGACAAGCTGCTGCTCGAACTGCACGTTGCCTGTATCGATCTGCGGATTTTTGTAATCCCTGCTGAACACGCGGATACTTGCACCGAACGGCAGTGCATTCAGCGGCGGCACGTTCACGATGTTCGGCCAGACGGGACGCGATGATGCGCCAAAACATCCGGGATTCGAAAAGCATGCAATACCAAATTGCTGAACACCGTTATCGGTCAACGAGCCGACCTGCGACAGCATATTCTGGCGTGCGTAGTATCTGCCGTAACTTCCGCGCAGGACCGACTTGCTGTTGTTAGCGATGTCCCACGCAAAACCGACGCGCGGCTGAAACTCCTTTTTCTGGCTGTGGAGCGTGCCGTCCGACGGGAATGTCGGGTTGCCCAGGAGCGAGCCGTACACAGTTTGCGAAGGCGGAACAACCGGGTCGGGAAATATCTGCGCGTCCCAGCGCAGGCCGTAGTTGAAACTAAGGTTCGGCCTGATCTGCCATTTGTCCTGAGCGAATAATCCGTAATCCTCATTAGTGGCCTTCGATTTGCCCGGAGGCGGAACGCCCGGGATGCCTGTGGGGATTCCGTTCTGCAAATACAATATAAGCGGGCCACCCAGAAAAGATACTGAGCTGCCTGTAGGACAGGTTTCTCCGAGGTCCTGAGTGATCCATCCGGTAGTTACGTCGGCGCTGTTGACACATTCACCCACACTTGGCCCAAATCCGCCTGCGGCAGCAGGTGATGCATATCGCAGGAAGCCGGCAACGCTGTCAAAGATGTAACGTCCCTGGAAGAAGCCGCGGAACACCTGATCGTTAAGGCTGTGCATCCACTCGCCGCCGAACTTTATCGTATGGTTTCCCTTTACGATGGAAAGAGAGTCACGCACCTGCGTACGCCAGAAGACCTCGTCAACATTTGGATTTAGGAAAAACGGATGACCGAAGCGGAATGTTGTTCCGAACCCCATCGCCGTGTCGGCGGGGACGTTCGATTCAACGGCCGAACGCGGGCGGTCCTCGCGTGAGTAGGTAAAGTGAGCTTCGTTGACGATCGTCGGCGAGAAGGTCGTGTAAAGATTTGCGTTCAAAACGTTTATCTTTGACGGGCCCTCGATACCGTTAGCTGACGTGCCGTAGGTAGGAACGTCAAAGGTTTGATTGGTGTTCTTGGAATAATCGAAATTGTACGACACCGCGAGTTTGTTGCTTTTGGTCAGGTCCCAGTCGATCTTTCCGAGAATCGCCGAGTTTCTGACCTTGTGATCGATGGGGACGCCTTCGTCCTGATTGCGCGTTGCCTTGATGAAATTGATCAGAGCGAGCCGCTGACAATCCGGGTTGGTATTGATCAGTGCTTCGTTTGCCTGGATGGTCGGCGCGGCTACTCCGCATGGTGTTGTACCAATTGGTTCACTCAGATTAGGACGTGTTAGTTTTTCCATTATCTGTTCGAACGCAATGAAATAGAAAACTTTGTCCTTTTTGATCGGGCCGCCGATCGTCCCGCCGAACTGCTCGCGGTGAAAGCCCTCCAACGGCTTGCCGTCCGACGTATTCGATGACAAAGCCTTTAGCCGTTGATAATGAAACAGGCTGCCGTGCACCTCGTTCGTTCCCGACTTAGTGATGACATTGATGATACCGCCCGCGGTTCTGCCAAATTCCGCATTCGCGCCCGTCGCAACGACCTGAAATTCCTTGACCGCTTCGAGCGTGATGTCGATCGCGGCACGCTGGCCGCCGGCCTGCTCGCCGAAAAAGCCGTTATTGTAATCGCCGCCGTCGAGACTCACGTTGTTAAAAACACCGCGTTGACCGGCAAAGTTGATCTCATCGCCGTCCGGCCCCTGCGTGATCGCAACTCCGGGGGTCAGGGTCAAAAGGTCTTCAAACTTTCGGCCCAGAATCGGCGTGTTGCTGATAGCGGTTTGGTTGATAGTTGTGCTCGCTTCGGTCTTTGCCGTATCGATGGTCGGGCTGCCCGAGATCGTAACTTCACCGCTGACGCCCGAAACTTTCAGCGTACTATTGAGAGCCAAAACCCGGCCGACGGTGAGATCGATATTCTCCTGATTTAATTTTGCAAAGCCCTGTTTTGATACGGAGACGGTGTACCTGCCCGGAGGCATCGATAAAAACGTAAAGCGGCCGTCGGAGTCGGTCGTGAACGTCCTGCTAAAATTCGTATTGACGTTTTTAGCTTCGACAGTTGCACCTGCGACGGCTGCTCCCTGCTCGTCGGTGACGGTTCCCTGGATGGTTCCCGACGTAATGTCCTGTGCTGATATGCTCAAACATCCGAACAAAAATAAAATTAGACAAAAGCCTGTCCTTAGCCACTCTCGTTTATATTTCTGCTGCCTATTTAACATGTTTTTCTCCTTTGAGAGGTTTTTAAAACCAACGGAAACGCACACCTGGAAACTTCGCCCATTGAGAAATGAGACGATCTTTTCAAATGCGATCTTTCGTTCGGTGAAATCAGATAACTTAAGGCTCCGCGAAAAGCGCGAATCGTGGTAGATACGCAGGTGCCGTTTCGTTTCAAAGTGCGTGCGTTACGGGAATGAATTTTTAGTTAAAATTTAACGAAAACTTAATCTGAACGAGTAGCAATTTAGCACAGGTGAGGTGAAGAAATAAAGCAATTTAACATTAAATATTTTATTTATGGTCAAACCGAGTCCCGATCGGCCTGACAGCAGGCGGGCACGCTTCAGGACGTTGGAACAGCGATAACCTCAGTTTCCCGCACGCGCCGGGTCGCCCGCCATGTCCGGAAGCCGTCCAGCCCTAATTGAAATATCGTTTTCCTGTTTTGCAGCAGCAGACGGATCCAGGCCATCTTACTCATCTGCGGAAAATAGATGCCGCGGAAAAACATTCTGGCAACAAAGTGGCTGATGCGCACGTCTATCGGCGCATCCTTGAGCAAATTGACTGCCTGATGATTGCGTTCGGGACTGTAGCTTGCCGACCATGCGGCGAACGTTTCGGCTTTAGCCTCATCGATGCTCATTTTCAAGGGGTCATGCGCCATCACGAACGGAGCGAAGTCGAGCCAGTGTTTCGGACGCGACAGGCGTCCCGATTTTTCGAGCCGAGAATAAAGCGGTGTGGACGGAAACGGTGTGAGTTGCCCGAAAACCGGCAGGCCCGGCGACCAGCTTTCGATCTCATCGACCGTTCGCTTTGCCACGCCAACCGTGTCGTTGTCCATGCCGAAAATAAATGACGTAATGGCGTAAATGTTTCGCCGGGCCAAGCCGTCAAGAACCTGTTTGTAATTTGCGGGCTTGGAAAAATTCTTGTTAACGTCGGCCATGTTCGCGGGGTCGATCGATTCCATGCCGATAAAGATCCATTTGCCGCCGGACTCGGCGATCAGATCAACAAGCTCCTCGTCTGCAAGAAGATTTGAACTTATCTGCGCAACCCACGGAAGCTGAGCGTCGGCAGCGATGATATCGCGAAGCAGTAGTTTCAACCGCTTTTTGTTGATCGCCAGATTGTCGTCGATAAAGAAAACGGCCATCTGCCCTTTTTCTTTTTTCGCGCGTTTTTTCAGTCGCAAAAGCTCATCGACAACACTTTCGTTCGTTCGAAAACGTATCGAATCGCCAAAAAATCCGGTCACAGTGCAAAATTCGCAGCCGTAAGGGCAGCCGCGTCCGGTCTCGATCGGCACGACAAAAAATTTGCCCCAGCCTGCACCGAGCTTCGACATTACCGGCCGCAGAAACTTTGGTACGAGGCTGAATTGTTCGAGGTCGAGCGTTTCCCAGGGAATGTGCGGATAAGGCTGAAGGTTCGGTTTTTTGTCGTTGCCTTTTTCGTCCAGTTCCGGCTGGTAAATTTCCTTTAGCCGGCCGTTCGCTGCGTCCTGTACGATCAATGCCCATGTTTCGTCTGCCTCGCCAAGGGCAACAGCATCGGCATGACGCGGCCCGCCGTCGCGGCCCAGTGCCTCGTCCGGACATTCCGTCACGTGCGGCCCGCCCATAACAACCTTAAATCCCGCATCGCGCAGAGCGTCTGAAACGCGATAAGCCCTGGCGATCATTCGTGTCATTGCGCCGATACCGACCAGCCCGATCTTCTCGCGGCGGCAGAAGTCCACCAACTCGTCGCGCGTCATTGCCTTCGCGTTGCCGTCGATGAGAACGACTTCGTGCTCTGCGGGCGTGAGCGCCTGCAAAAGAAACATCCAGAGGTGCGGCATAAAATTGCGCGTGACACCGTTATCGGGATTGTAGAGTAATATTTTCATTCATTCTCGCAAAAAACGTTTTCAAGTAATACCAGATGGCCTTGAAAGAAAAAGGGGAAAGTTATACTGAAATGATGGGTCGGTAAAACGTTCAGCTATATCTTCGCATTTTAACGCTGTTTTTGCGAACTTAAAATTGCAGTATTTCAAAGGAACGAGAGATTCGGCCTATTTCAATATCGCCCGTTTCATCAGTTTCATGAAAACGGAGTCAGGCAAAAATCGACGCGCCGCGAGCACACCCTTCGCATTGACAGGATAGCGAAGCTTTTTCGATCCGTCCGTTACTGCGTCGTAGATGGTCTGAGCAACGATCGATCCGTCGGGAGCACTCTCGCCTGCTTTTTGCATATTCGGGACCGCGCGGGCGATCAAATAGTCGTATGCGGTCAGGCCTTCTTTGGTGATGACCTCTTGCGAACGGCCGTAAAAGTCGGTCTTTATCGGCCCGGGTTCGATTATTTTTACTCGGATATTAAATTGATCGAGTTCGTATTGCAAAGATTCCGAAAAACCTTCGACGGCCCACTTCGTCGCGTTGTAAAGGCTGTACAACGGAAACGTGACCCGCCCGCCCACCGACGCGACATTTACGATAAACCCGCGCTTCTGCTCGCGAAAATAGGGCAATATTTCCCGGCAAACGTTCATCAACCCAAAAACATTCGTCTGAAACTGGCGTTCGATCTGATCCTGGGTCGCAGCTTCGAATGGGCCGACGGCACCGAAGCCGGCATTATTTACGACCGCGTCGATCCGGCCAAGCTGTTCAATCGTTTCATTGATCGCAGCCTTGATCGAATCGATATCCGTGACATCGACACGAAGGCATTTAAGATCGACGATCTTTTGCAGATCCTCTTCCTTTTCAGGTGAACGCATCGTGGCCGCGACCTTCCAATTTTTCGCCTGAAATAGCTTTGCGGTTTCCCTGCCGATGCCGCTTGATGCGCCGGTGATAAACACAACTTTTTCCATGAAGGTAAATTTACCACAATGAACGCGAACTCGATCAATTTTTCCTTAGTTTATATTTGTTCGTGTCTTTTCCTGTTGATCTGTGGTTATTCTTGAACCGGAACCGCAAAAACCCACGAAATGACACCAACAGGTAATGAATCCTCTTAACTCTGTTTTCTCTGTGGTAAGATTTCACTATGAAATTCCTCCACATTTCTGATGTGCATCTCGGCTGCACGCGGTACCAGCTTGCCGAAAGCCCGCGCGATTTTTTCGACGCGTGGGTCGACGTCCTCAAACGCTACGCGGTAGAGGAAAAGGTCGACTTTGTCCTGATGTGCGGCGATTTTTTTCACAAGCGCACCGTCCCGCCCGAGACGATGAACTATGCGTTTGCCGGTTTGAGCATGTTAAAGGAAGCCGGCATCCCAATTGTTACTATCGAGGGGAACCACGATCAAAAACATAACGACAGCGAGTACAGCTGGCTGCGTTCGCTGGCAAACTGGAACCTCGTTTATTTGCTAGAACCGTCAAATGTGGATGGCAGGATCTTCTACGAACCGTGGGACGAGACGACCGGCAAGGGCGGATTTATCGATATTGGCCGCGCGCGGATCTTCGGCTCGCATTGGTACGGCGCATCCGCGAACTGGGCGATCCCGATGCTGACTGCCGCGATAAAAGAAAACCGTCGCGAAGGCGCGTTTCATATTTTGATGCTCCACACCGACGTCGAGGGACACCAGACGCATCCGATACCGGCGCTGTCGATCGCGGCTTTGTCCGAGCTGAGATCCGTTACCGATTATGTCGGGCTCGGGCACACGCACAAGCATTACGAGATCGATAACTGGGCGTTCAACCCCGGATCGATCGAGATCACCAATATCAGCGATTATCGCGAAACGCGCGGCGTCTATCTCGTCGAAGTAAGCGAAGATAATAAGGTGACGGCGACACACAAAGACGAATACACGCAGCGTCCGTTTCAGCGGATCGGATTCGATGTCGACCATTTTGCCGCCGCAAAAGACATAACCGCCGCCGTGTTGGAGAAAGTCCGGAACGAAGTCCGCATCGCTCAGGCCGGCGAACCCGCGCCAATCGTTGAGATAACGCTGCGAGGACGTTTGGGTTTGCCGAATTCGCAGCTGGAAATGCAGAAGATCCGCGATGAAGCAAAAGCGATCACTGGGGCACTGCATATTCGCATTAAGAACAACTCTGTGCCGGTCGAATATGCCGTTGCGGAAGATCTGGATGAAGATGCGGGCCGCGAAAAGCTCGAGCGCCGCGTCATCGAAGACCTGATCATTCGGGATAACCGTTACAAAACGCACGTTGACGAAATTGCGGAAGCGGTGGTCGGCGCAAAACGAATGGTTTTGAGCGATGAATCTCCGGAAAAAATAGCGGAGTTCCTGTCAATGAAAACGCATTAGGCAACGGCAGTTGGCATGGAAAAAAGCCGACTGCTTCCGCCGCTGCCATCTGCCAACTGATATATGTCCGAGGCTAGCGAAAAAGTTATAGGAATAAAGCATCTGCCGGTGTTTCCGCTGCCGCTTGTGCTGCTGCCGAACGAGCTTTTGCCGCTACACATTTTTGAGCCGCGTTACCGGAGAATGTTGAAGGATGTTGAAGTGGATCGACATCTGTTCGGCGTTTCGTTTTTCGATCCTGAAAATTCACCCGCGGAAAAGCCCGCCGTCGGGACCATCGGCTGCGTTGCAGAGGTCCGCGACATTCAGATGCTGCCTGACGGGCGGTCTAACATCCTGGCCATCGGCGTTATCCGCTATCGCCTGCTTAGTTACGTTGAGGCCGGTGAAGATTATCTGATCGGCGATCTTGATTTTTTTGAGGATGAACCGCACAGCGAAGAGGAGCTCAAGCCGCTGGCGGACGATGTTTATGAATTGTTCGAGCGTGTCGCAAGGGCGGCATTCAAAATAAGCGGGAGCCGCGGCACGTTTCCTGAAATACCGCGCGCCGAATCAGAGAAGCTTTCTTTCCTGATCACCGCAGCTTTTAATCTCGATACGGCGATGAAAACCGCAATGCTTGAGATGACATCGACAAGCGAGCGTCTCGAAAAGATCCACGATATGCTCACGCAAACCGTCGATAAGATGGAAGAGACCGCCGAAATTCAGGACATTGCGAAATCGAACGGCCACAGCAATAAGAAGATCGATCTCTGATCTAACTGCCGAATCCCGCCCTAAAAAAATCTATCACGCTTTGGTCGTACGCCTCAGCCTGTTCAAGCGAAGCGTCCGTTATGCTGTAGCCTGACGGGCTGAGGTCGGTTTTCGATTGCGTTTCACTGCCAACCTGAAGACATTTTGCGAGCTTCGAGGTCGATTCCTGAAAGTCAGGAGCGTCGCGGCCGGCAAGCAAAAGAACTTTGCGATTTGAGATCGTTTTTGCCTCGGCGCAGATCGCCTCTTGTTTGTACGACCCGTCGTAAAAATAAATATTCGCTCCGTATTTCGCGAATTTCGATGTGACCGAACTTGCGAACGGAAACCGTTTCGCGATCGCCTCGGACAAAACGCCGTCCGAATCCGCCGGAACCGAATCGAGAACCATAACTTTTATGTCCTGGTTCAGCATACTCGCTTTGATAGCGGCGACCGCTCCGAGTTCAACGCCGTACAGGCCGAAGGTTTTTCCAACAAGCGGCAGCTGATCTACCGATTTGACCGTCTTCAGAAAATCGATCGCGGCAAGAACATCAGTGGATTCACTGCCGCCGAATGATGTGTATTTGACCGGCGGATTTTCACCGTGCCCCCGCTGGTCGGGCATCAACACCGTGAAATTCGTCGCCTCGCTAAGTTTCACTCCGAGGTTAAGGCAATACGAACGGTCCGCGCCGTACTTGTGAAGCAAAATTATCGCAGGCGCTCCTTCGCCGCCGCGAAGCAGCCAGCCGCGAGCCGTCGTGCCGTCGCGATTTGTCCAGGTTTCGTCGGTTATCTGTGCCGCGCGGGCGCTGAGCAGACCATATTTATCGGGTGTGACAAGGTAAGATGCAACCTTCGGCTGTGCCGTCTCGTGAACAAGCCACGTCGAAGCCGACGCCGCCGCAAGCACCACGAGCAGCAAGATCGGAAGAACAAGCCTGAAAAAACTTTTGATAAGACGTTTGATTTTCAGCATATTAGGGATTTACAAGACGGATACAACCGGTGACTGTTTTTGCGAGTCTTAATTGAAAGCCAAAAAGGAAAAAGCTTTCGGGATGACCTTTAAAATGTTACCATATCGGCAGAGATAAAAGGAAGAGATTTTTAGGTATGAAAAGTGCAGTTGTTGTTTCGATTTTTGTGGTGCTAACCATATGTACTTTCAACGGTTTAGCGCAGAATGTGCCGGCTCCTGCAAAAGGGCCGTCCGCAACTGCAGATTCTAAAACGCCGCTCTTTCCGCTTGCCGATCTCCGTGAGGGCATGCACGGCACGGCACGCACCGTTTTTCGCGGCAGTCAGCCCGAAGAGTTCAATGTTGAGATACTCGGCGTCCTGCCGGGCGGCATCGGGCCGAAACAGGACCTGATAGTCGGCCGTTTGAGCGGCGGCGGTGCGGATCGGACGGGCGTTTTTGCCGGAATGTCGGGTTCGCCCGTTTACATCGACGGGAAACTTGTCGGAGCGATCTCGTACAGCTTTCCATTTTCAAAAGAGCCGATCTGCGGTATAACGCCGATCGAGCAAATGGTCGCAATCTTTGAACGAAAAGAGAACGTCCAGGCAAAACCGGGCGAACCGCGAGCGATTTCGTTTATGGAGCTTGCCTCGACCGATCTTAATTTATCGCTTGGCATAACGCGGCCTTCGGGCACCGTGCCGGCGAATTCAAAATTGTCGGTGATGACCGGCGAAAGCTTTCAGCCGATCGCAACGCCGCTTACGTTTTCGGGGTTTTCTCAGAATACGCTCGATCAATTCGCGCCGCAGCTTTTGCAGGCCGGCCTTGTGCCCGTTGCGGCGACAGGCGCGTCTGCCGCGATCACGCCTATGAAAAAGGTTGACGAGACGACGCTGGTCGGCGGCGATTCGGTTTCGATGCAGCTTGCCCGCGGCGATTACAGCCTTGCTGCCGCGGGAACCGTAACGTGGCGTGACGGCGAAAAGATATACGCGTTCGGGCATCCGTTTTTGGGCCTTGGCAGCTCTGACCTGCCGATGTCCGAATCGCACGTCGTTACCGTTATTCCGAACATGAACAATTCGTTCAAGCTCGCGGTTGCCGACTCGATGGTCGGCAGCATGACGCAAGATCGGGCAACAGGCGTTTTCGGAAAACTTGGTCAGGCGCCGACGATGATCCCGGTCAAGATAGTGTTGAACACAAGCCGCGGACAAACGCAGGAGATCAATTTTGAAGTGGCAAAGGACGATTTTCTTACGCCCTTGCTGCTGAATCTAGCAACGTTTAACGCCCTGACGGCAAACGAACGCGGCTTGGGTGATTCGACGATCGATCTGAAGGGCGAAATAAAACTCAAAGGCGAAGAGCCGATAGAACTGCAGCGGCGTTTTGCCGGACCGCAAGCGGGACAGTTCGCCGCGGCGGCGACATCGGTTCCGGTTGCAACGTTGTTTCGCAGCCGTTTTGACGATCTGCAGATCGACCAGATCACGTTGAATCTGAATTCGACGGACGGCAGTAAGACCGCGGCGCTGGAGCGAATCGCTGTCGATAAAACTCAAGTGCATGCGGGCGACGCCATCGAGGTTCAGGCCTTTGTTCGCTCGGATTCCGGACGCGTGTTTGTGCAGCGGATACCGATGACGATCCCGAAAGATACCGCTCCGGGACCGCTTTCGGTGATCGTCGGCGACGGCAACGTGATACAGCAGAACGCCGCGATCCAGCAGTTTGTACCGAAAAATCTTGGCGAATTGGTCGATACGATAAATAAAATGAAGGTGCCGGACAGGCTCTATTCTCAGATCGTCCGCACATCGAGCGGAGCGATCATCGGCGTAAGCGAAATGCCCAATCTGCCGCCATCGGTTTTGGCGACCTTGAACAACGACCGCACAGCAGGCGGCGTCAAACCGGCTGTGCAAAGCGTGATCGCAGAAAACGAAATACCGCCGGCGGAATTTATAATTTCGGGGCAGCAAACGCTTGCGATAGAAGTTGTAAAGTGAGAAAGAACATCGGTTGGCAAAGGGGAAAAGTATTCGTATCTCCTTTCTCCATCCTTTTCACTTTTTTCCTTCCACGCTATGAATGATCTACGCAAACTTCTGGAGGCCGCCAGGTTCGCGGCAAAACGTCACACCAAGCAAAAGCGCAAAGGCCGCGACGGCGAACCGTACATCAATCATCCGCTTGAAGTCGCAGATCTTCTTGCAAACGTCGGAAAAGTTGACGATTTCGATATATTGATCGCCGCTCTCCTGCACGACACTATCGAAGATACAGGAGTAGCAAAAGAAGAATTAGCGACGCGATTCGGACAACAGGTCGCCGATTATGTGGCAGAAGTTTCAGACGACAAATCGCTTCCCAATGACGAGCGAAAGCGGCTGCAGGTCGAACACGCTCCGCACCTGTCGCACGGCGCAAAACAGATCAAACTCGCCGACAAGATCAGCAATATAACCGATGTGACCAACAACCCGCCGCACGACTGGCCGCACGATCGAAAAGTCGCTTATGTCGATTGGGGAGAAAATGTGGTCGCCGGATTGCGCGGGGCAAACACGAACCTTGAAAAGCTGTTCGACGAGACAGTCCGAAAAGCCCGCCAAAAATTCGAGAAGAATTAGCGATCACCCTGACGCCGGACGAGCGTCCCATTGTTGTCCCACGGGTGTCCCAGAACAAGCTGGGACAGCCAAACAATTGAAAACAGAAGGCTTAACTAGTCTTGCCGTGCGATTTTTGCCCGATTTTGAAAACATTGTGACACAATGTGGCAAGTTACTGTAATCATTGTGTTTAGCCGAGTCTTCTGATGAAAATGTCCCGGGACACGACCTGACGAAAATATACCTCATCCGCCAGCTTTTCCACCTGTGGAGATTTTCAAAGAACA
>DATJGV010000307.1:0-7730 GCA_035494575.1 Pyrinomonadaceae bacterium
CCGAGATCTTCACTCCCGAAGATTTTACCGAAGAGCAGCGAATGATCGGCGACACGACACGCGAGTTCGTCGATAACGAAGTCCGTCCGAACCTGTTGGCGATGGAAAGCCACGCCTGGGAAGTCGCCCGCGAGCTTGTCAAAAAAGCCGGTGAACTCGGCCTGCTGGGTGCGAATATCCCTGAGGAATACGGCGGTTTGGCTCTCGACCAAGTATCCGGTGTCGTGATCGCCGAAAACATGGGACGCGCTGGCGGGTTCGGTACGACGTTTGGAGCGCAAACGTCCATCGGCTTGCTTCCCATCCTTTATTTCGGTTCCGAAGAACTCAAGGAAAAGTGGATTCCAAAAATCGTATCAGGTGAGATCGTGACAGCGTATTGTTTGACGGAAAGCGGTTCCGGCTCAGATGCACTCGGAGCAAAGACCACCGCCAAACTCGCAGAGGATGGCCAGCACTATGTCTTGAATGGCGAGAAAATGTTTATCTCGAACGGAAGTTTTGCGGACGTTTATCTTGTCTTTGCAAAGGTCGACGGCGAAAAGGAAAAATTCTCGGCGTTCGTCGTCGAACGCAGCGAAAACTGCCGCCCTGGCAACGAAGAACACAAGATGGGGATCAGATCGTCGTCAACCACACCGCTGATCTTGTCGGATTGCAAAGTTCCGCTGGCAAACCTGATCGGCAGTGTGGGTGATGGCGCGAAGATCGCATTCAATATTCTGAACGTCGGACGATTTAAACTTGGCGCGTCAACAACCGGCGGCGCAAAACTTGCGATCCACGAATCGGTACGGTATGCGAATGAACGTCATCAGTTCGGCAAGCCCATCTCGTCTTTCGGAGCGATCAAACACAAGCTTGCCGAGATGGCGATCCGCACGTGGGTCTCCGAATCGATCACGTATCGCACGGTCGGTATGATCGATGCATTGATCGGTGACGGCGCGAGCAGCGAAAAGAAATTGCAGTCGATCGAGGAGTACGCGGTCGAATCGTCGATAAACAAAGTCGCATGTTCTGAGGCGCTCGATTATGTGGTCGATGAGATGGTTCAGATATATGGCGGTTACGGCTATTCGGCGGATTACCCGGCGGAAAAAGCCTATCGCGATTCGCGGATCAACCGCATTTACGAGGGTACAAATGAGATCAACCGTATGCTGATTCCCGGCCAGCTCTTGAAGCGCGCAATGAAAGGCAAGCTCGGTTTGCTCCAGGCCGGAAAGGCGTTGCAGGACGAAATCCTCAACCCGCAAATGTCGTTTGACGAAGATACAGGTTTGCTCGCGGCGGAAACAAAATTGGCTAAGAACGCTAAAAAAATTGCATTGATGGTCATTGGGTCGGCTGCACAAAAATACATGACGGCGTTGCAGGATCAGCAGGAGATATTGCTGAACGCCGCCGATATAATAATGGATGCTTACCAGATGGAAACGGCCATTTTGCGTGCAAAGAAGATCGCCGACAAGAACGGTGAAGACGCTGCCGGACGCTACATCGACATGGCTGCCGTTTTTTGCAACGACGCGATCCAGCGCGTCGAGATGAAAGCGAGAAACACGATCGCGGCAATGAGCGAAGGCGACGAAATGCGGACGCTGTTGACAGCGCTCAAGCGATTCACAAAAAACAATTCGCCGATCAACACCGTAGCCGCGCGGCAGCGGATCGCAGGTACCTTGATCAGTGCGAACACATACCCTTTTTGATTCGCAGTTTCAAATTTGAGATCTCAAAAATAGAAATTTATGGCCATTCGAAAAGACTTGACCCTGTTGCGGGGCTTTTCACGAGAGATCGGATTTTACGTCGCCGGTCTGGAGGACGTCCGGCCAAACGGCTTCGATCATTGATGACCTAACAGGAAAAGAACTTGCCCGACACAGATGGCAATGATCAAGCGTCTGAGCAGAAACGACAAGTGATCGGCGGGCTAATAAGGCATGTCATTCTTGATTTGTCCTGTGTCTATATGCGAATATTTTTTCCGTGCCGCGCAAACGTAATGGAACCAGGCCGGAGAAAACCGGAGCCGCAAGGCGTTCGGGCGGCGTTAGCCTCAAACAGCTTGCCGAGCATCTCGAACTTTCCACCACAACGTTATCTTTAGTTCTGAACGACGCTCCGTCGGCGGTTTCGATCCCGCGTGAGACAAAGGAACGAATTTTCAACGCAGCTAAAGAATTAAACTACCGGCCAAATTACCTTGCGCGCTCGCTTCGAGTTCAGCGAACGCACACTCTCGGCGTCATCGTCCCGGATCTCAGTGACGGTTATTCCGCAATGGTACTCGGCGGCGTCGAGGCTGCGTTGTCGCAGGTAGGTTATTTTTACATTACCGCGAGCCATATGCACCACGAAGAGCTGCTCGAAAAAATGACGCGTTTACTGATCGAACGGCAGATCGAAGGTTTGATCTCCGTCGCGACCCCGGTCCTGTTCAAACCGAATCTTCCCGTAGTCAGTATTTCGGGCCACAAAAGGATCGAAGGCGTTACTAACCTGATCCTAAATCACGAACATGCGGCCGAGCTGGGCGTGGGACATCTTTACAATCTCGGGCATCGTCGCATCGCGCTTATAAAAGGACAAGCGAACAGCGCCGATACTGAGGTCCGTTGGCAAACCATAAACGCTGCCGCCGCCAAACGCGGAATTCCATTCGACGCGAATTTAACCGTACAATTGGACGGAGACGTCCCGACGCCCGAGATCGGTTATTCGGCTATTAAAAAGATCCTTGCGACGGGCGAAAAATTTACCGCAGTTTTTGCCTTCAATGATATTTCGGCGATCGGCGCGATACGTGCCCTTGAGGAAATGGGCTTGCGTGTGCCTACCGACGTGTCAGTTCTTGGGTTTGATGACATTTATGCAGCAGCATTTCACAATCCGGCGCTTACGACGATCCGCCAGCCGCTTTTCGAAATGGGAAGTCTCGCCGCACGAACGCTCCTAAATAAACTCGCCCGCGAACCCGAGCAAACTTCAGAAGAACTAAGCGTCGAGCCGACCATTGTTGTCAGAAGATCGACCGCGAGGGTTTCAGAATCAGTAAGTTAACGCAACTGAATAATCCTGCCTCATCGATTGAACGTAATTTCCCTCTCACCACCGTTCAACTCGACCGTCAGACGTTTATGCTCCGCATCGAATGTTTTCGCTAATTTCCTGCCATCGCCGAGCATATCCTTCACATCAGCGCTCAACCCGACGACGCTGAGATATTTGATCGGCTGTCCTTTGAAATCGCCTGTCGGTTGTATCTTCAATGAGCCTTGCTTGTGCTCGAATCTGATCAAACGCCATGCGGACCGGCGATATCCGTAACCGTCACCGGCGTCCTGAAAAAGCTCGGATACCTCGGTTCTTCCTGGCTGTACGCCCGCGATAACATTAAGGGTGACGGGTGATGACGGCATTTCGTCAGTGCTTTGGATTACGCCCTGTGTCGGGATAATACTGCCCGCACGGACAAATATCGGCAATCGATCGATCGGTGCCGGCAAATAATGCGTCTTTCCGCTTTCAAGCCGCTCACCGGTCCACCAATCGACCCAGTCGGCTCCGGCCGGCAGATAAATTCCGCGTGTTGTCATTCCTTCTTTAACAACGGGCGCGACCAGCACGTCGTCGCCTACCATGTATTCGTCATTGATAAGGTACGTCCCCTTGTCGCCCGGAAACTCATACCACAGCGGACGCATTATCGGCTCACCCGTTCGCTCATGCTCGTGAAAAAGAGTGTAAAGATAGGGCAGAAATTTGTAACGCAGCTCGACGGTTTCTCGGTTTATTTTAGTGAATGCGTCGCCGTATTCCCAAGCCTCTTTGTTGCCGACCCAGCCTACGGAATGAGATCGCAGAAAAGGCGTCAGAGCCGCGGCCTGCAGCCAACGCGCATACAGCTCGCCGCTCGGCATTTCATTAAATCCGCCGACGTCGGCGCCGACGAACGGCACGCCCGATACGCTCATGTTCGCGAGCATCGGAATGGTCAACGCGAGATGGTCCCAGCTTGCGTAATTGTCACCCGTCCAGACAGCCGCATAGCGCTGCACGCCCGCAAACCCGGCACGTGTCAGCACAAACGGGCGTTTATCCGGCGCGAGCTTTTTCAATCCGTCGAAAGTCGCACGCGCCATCTGCATTCCGAAGATGTTGTGATATCGGCGATGCGTGTCGCGCAGACCGTCGCCAAAATGCGGAGTGTCGAGAGGGAATGTCTTTTCCGGATGATGAAGAATTTCGGGCTTTTCGGTTTGCTCGGTCATGAACACACCGGGCTCATTCATATCGTTCCAAAAACCCGCAACGCCGTCATCGAGATCGTTTTTATACTGCTTACTGAACCACTCGCGCGCCTTCGGGTCGGTAAAATCAGGAAACGCGCAATCGCCTGGCCATACTCGCCGAATCAGATCGCTGCCGTCCGGATTTTTCACGAAAATATTTGCCGCTTTGCCGTCGCGGTAAACACTGTAATTTTGGTCAGCCTTTATACCCGGATCAATTATCAAAACGGTCTTTACGCCCCGTTCCCGCAGATCGCCGATCATCTGTTTCGGGTCGGGAAACCGCGTTTTATCCCATGTGAAAACGCGATAGCCATCCATGTAATCGATGTCGAGATAGATCACGTCGAACGGAATGCGGTTCTTGCGAAAGCCGTCTGCGATCTCGCGCACTCGTTTTTCGGGATAGTACGACCAGCGGGATTGTTGATTGCCGAGAGCCCAGATCGGCGGCAGCGGAGTCGTTCCGGTCAGGGCGGCGTAATCTTCCATCACCTTTTTCGGTGAACGGTTCTTCCCGCCTGTAAAAACGAAATAATCAAGTTCGCCTCCGTCTGCTCCGAACGAGTAACGCTCCGGCGAAGTCTTTCCCATATCGAAATACGAGCGAAAAGTATTGTTGAAAAACACGCCGTATGCCTTGCCGTCGTAGAGCGCGTAAAAAAACGGGATCGATTCGTAGATCGGGTCGGTTCCGATAGGATACGAGAACGTGTCGGTGTTCCAGTTGGCGATGTATTTGCCGTCGCGCGACATTTCGGCAAATGCCTTTTCGCCAAAACCATAAAACGTTTCAACGGAGCCTCGCAGCAATTTTGTTGTGCTCACCTCGCCGGTTGTGCGGTCAAAAACTGTCGGGTGTTTTGCGTCGTCTCTTACGACCAGTTGCCCCGATTCGTCAAAGATCTCGATCCGAAACGGCGTCTTATTTATTGCGACCTTTGCGCCGAACGCATTTGCCAGGATTATTTGCGAGGCGGTTTGAGTAATTTTAACGATCGGCGTTTTTCGATCATTCGAATGATCGATCGCGTACGAAAAATCCCGTTCAAATGTACCGCTCGGAGCAACCCGGACGCGAACAACGTCGATATCGAAAAACTCGACAGACACTCGTGCACGACTTGTTGTTTCAAGCACAACGCGGTTCGCTCTTGCTTCGGCGACACGTGTGATATTTCCGACAGGCTGCGTCGCGGCATCTGCGGTCGCAAAAGCCAAAACCGCGAAGCCGACCATGGCCGCGATCGTCAATATGTTCTTCAATCTATAAATATAGTTTCGCATAGGCGTGGTGATCCCTATGCAGATTAATTACTAATTAGCTAATTTTCAATTTTCCAATCCACAAAGCCACGAGAGGGACAACGTGGCTTCGCCCAAAGTTTTGAGGAATGTACATGCGGGTTATCGACTGACTACAGTGTTCGTTCCTTTTGCGAGTTCGAGGCGTGTGAGACCGCGTGACGGGTTGAAATAGCTTCCGTCAAGCGAGATGAATCCGTTCTGCAATGCGACGGCAACGTAGCCGCGCAAGGCCGAAGGAATGGAGTATGCATCGGCAACTGTTATCGGCAACGTCGCGTTCACGGCCTGTGATTCAAGCCCTGCGGCACGCACCAAGGCGATGGCGGCAATGAGTTTTGTAGCTGCACTGTTGGGATAAAATTTGCCGCCCGGCGATGCGTCAAAAAAGAGTTTGCCCGACGGATTTGACTGCACACTTTCCACCGAGCTTCGTGTCGTGTTGTCGCGAACGTCGGTGAACAGCGGGCTTGCGGCCGTATATTGCGGCACGCCGCCTGCCCTTACTATCGCATCGGCAAGATCGGCACGCGAGACGACGGAATCCGGCCGGAATTTTTTGCCTTCGGGCAGCATGACATTAGTCAGCAAGCTCATTTCGGCCTGCGCGAGAAGGTCAGAGGAAAGTGAGCCGAGATCAAGCAGATCCGGGTATTGCACCTGCGTCAGTTCAACCGCTCCGGCCACGTTTTGAGCGGTGCCCGTAACCGTGTGCTGCGTCACGGCACGGAACGTCCCCGCAACAGGTGCACGCAATACTACCTTTTCACGCCGTCCCGTCAGACCCGGCAGATTGAGATAATTCGATTCGCCCGCTAACGTGCTGTCCGGAGCAAAAAGCTTCAATCCAAAATCGTTCGTACTCGATCCCCATGAAATACTGACGCTTGCCTGAACGGTGTTTGCCGGTACCGAAACATTCACGGACGATGCGACACCTGGATAAACCGTCTGCGTAAAATTCTGTGTGGCAGACGTTATAAATCTGATCGAATTGCTTGCAAGTGTCGATCGAAACACGCCGATCTTCCGATCCGGAAACTCGGCCTGCAAAACGGCTGCGTAGGTGTTCAGCATTCCGGCACCGGCCTCATGATAAAAATATTTCGGCATCGGCGTGGCAGTGCGGCTTAGGATGTCTTTTACGTCGGCCGGTTTCAAATTTGGATTTGCTTCGAGCATCAGAGCGATAGCACCGGCAACCTGCGGAGCCGAAAACGACGTTCCGCTTGCCGTGGTGTAATACGGCAACTCGGTCGCCGACAGCCGCTGTGCATCCGCTCCTGCAATTCCGGAAATGCCGGTTGTTGTTGCCGCGCTGCGAAGACTTGCAATATTGACGCCCGGTGCGACCAGTGACGGGTGCTGCAACGCATCACCGAAATTTCCTCTCGACGAAAATGACGCCAGCGTGCCGTTAACGTCCGTAGCTCCAACGCTCACAACCCATGGAGCGGCGGCGTAGGGGTTCAGTGTCCCGTTGCCGGGACCGGTGTTTCCGGCAGAAAATACGACATTCACACCGGCATCGGTCAGCATCTTTGTCGCGATGTTGACCGGGTCGTTAAAATCGAAAACCGTGTTTGCCGAAAAGCTGCAATTTACCACGCGTACGTCGTAGCTTTTGCCTTTGTCGAGCAGATAATCGAAGCCCGAAAGGACATTTGTCAGATTGACGTCACCCGCGCTCAAACCCAACAGTCTGGCACCCGGAGCAACGCCGCTGTATTTCCCCGACGAACTCAGACCGCTTGCCGCGATCACGCCCGCGACGAATGTTCCATGGCCGGCGGTCGCATCCGTGTTCGACAGGTTCTCGACAGGTGCTGGATTCATAAAACCCGTCGGCGCGCTTTGCGTGTCGACGAGACGCACATTCTGTACAACGCGGCCTGCAAGATCAGGATGCAACGCGTTAATGCCGGTATCCAAAACAGCCACCGTTACGTTTCGCCCGATGACCGGTAATCCGCTGTTCGCGGTTCGCAGATCGTTATCACCACCAACGCGTTGAACGCCGGTCGGATTGAAATACGGATCGGAATTAAATGTCAAAGTGCGGTTGCCGTAGATCGATCGGACGGACGGCATATGCGAAACGGCAATTATCTGTGCCCGGGTGCC
>DATJGV010000308.1:0-5993 GCA_035494575.1 Pyrinomonadaceae bacterium
GTTTTGCGAACTTTCAACTTATAATATCGTATTGGTAAGATAGGCTGTTCCGCGGCCGAAAACGATGAAGGAGCTTTCACTAAATAACTGCCGGCTCGATCGGCGATACGACGTGCGGCGGTTACTTGGACGCGGCAGTTACGCGGAAGTTTACCTTGCCCGCGACGTGCTTGCATCGCCGCAATCTCCGCACAGTCAGGTCGTTATCAAGGCCCTTAACGTCTTTCTTCAAAACGACCTGGATGCCGATCTGGAACGAACATTGGTCGAAAATTTTCAGAACGAAGCAATTGCTCTCGACCGGGTTCGCCATCCGAATATCATCAGCCGCCTTGGGCACGGCACGGCGCGGGACCTTCGCGGGACGGTTTTTCATTATTTGGTGCTCGAATATCTTGCTGGCGGCGATCTGCAGCGACTTTGTAAGGAACGTAAGGTTACTATTCGCCAGGCGATGAAATACATCGAGCAGATCTGCGCCGGGCTGCGTCATGCCCATGCCAACGGCGTCATTCATCGCGATATCAAACCGCACAATCTTCTCCTGACCGCAGATCTGGAGACCGTTAAGATCGCGGATTTTGGCGTTGCCCGAATGTCGCAGTCCGACACTCCGATCACACGCGTCGGTACGAATATTTACGCACCGCCCGAACATAGCCCGATGTTTGCCGGTCAGACCGGCGTATTGACGGTGGCGCGGCTTACGCCTGCTGCGGACATCTATTCGCTGGCAAAATCTATCTACAGCGTCGTTACTTGCGAATCTCCGCGATATTTTTCCAATCAGCCGATAACGGAATTACCGGTATCATCGCGGCACGAGCCTTGGTCCAACGAGATGCTGCGGGTACTGAATCACGCCACGCAGACCGACCCACATCAGCGACCGCAGGATATAGACGAATTCTGGATCGATATGACGGAACTGCGGCGTATTGTCGATGAGGCCGAGATCGCAACCTCGATCCGCCCGAAGTATGACGCATCACCGCAGCCGCACGTCGCTCGCGGCTATACGCCGCTTGCACCAATGCAGCCGCGATTCGATACGGCGCGGAATCTGCAGGAACGATTTCCGGCGATCGCGACGGCACCGCAAACGGCGACGCTCGGTCCCGACACGATGGCTGCCATCCAACCGGACATCCCTGAGGAAGAGCTCGTTACAAACAGCCCGAACGCTGATACGGACGCGCCTGATACCGTGTTGTCGGTACCGATTCCCCAGATGCCGGTTAAACGAAAACGCCGCGTTTTTCGTAAATTAGCCGTATTTGGCATACTGATCGGTTTGTTCGCGAGCATCTTGTACGGAACCCATATCTACCTCCGCAATCGCGGCGTCGTTTTGCCGTCGAGTATAACTAATCCGTTCAAGGCCCAAACGGCGACCGCGAACACCGACATTTATTTACGTCCTTCGCCGACGACGAATAATGACCCTATCGGACTGGTGACCAAGAATTCAAAGGTCAGAATTGTAAAAACGCAAAATAATTGGTATGAAATTGATGTGGTCGAGCAGGGACGCGAGCGGGACGATCAGGCGTCGGCAACGCATGGTTGGCTGTATGGTAAATATCTTGATATGGATTGATCAGCAGACCAAAGGAGAATAGAGCAGAATTGAGCGTACTGGACAAAGTTAGACGTTGGATCGACGGCGAGAGCGCCGAGCTGGTTCTCGAAGAAGCCGCACGCGACGCGCAGGTAAAACCCCGAAGCCAGGCGGAGGGCTTTATCGTCAAGATCGCCCGAGCTGTAGAAAAAGTAATGCAGGACGAGATGGTTCCGCTGCCGCAAGGAACGACCATCATCCCTAGCGAATACACGATCTTCCTCAGCAACGACGACGACAAGGAATGGCAGGGCGTTAAACGGCGTGGCCTGGAACAAGGTTTGTACCATATCCTTGCCGAGCGGGCGAAAGAGCTCGCCGGCAAGAAAAAGCTTGAGACAAAATCCTTTGTGATCGAGCTGCGGATCGACGCTACGCTCGAAAAAGGCGAGGTCCGCGTTCAGCACGGTTGGGAAGACACGTCGGGCAGCAAAACCGGGGTGCTGGCACGGCCAAAACCCGTCGTTTCGGCCGAGCCGAAATATCAGCCACCGGCGGCCACTCAGCCAAATTACGCTCCGGCGTCGGCAAATCAGCGACCGGCTCCGACCTCGCCAAATTTCACGCAGCCGCAGCAAGCCCGTCAGGTCGAGCCTCCGCCGACAATGGCATCTTCACAAATTGCACAGCCTGCGCCTGGTGAAGAAGGCGAGGTGATGACGCAAGTCCACAAGCGTGCCGCCGAACTGTACAAACTCGAGATATGGCGGAACGGTGTTCGGCAAAACGTTGTTCCGATATATCAAAATCAGGTAACGGTGGGACGCGGATCAAAATCCAAACCGGTCGATATTGCGCTTGCTGGTGACGCCGAGATCAGCCGTCGACATCTTACTTTGAACACGGATGGGCAAGGGAACTATTGGGCGATAAACGAAGGCCGCAACCCTGCGATGATCAACAGCTATGAACTGCCCGAAGGCCAACGCGTTCAGATCTCGCCGGGAATGAGCGTCGCCGTTTGCAGCTACGTTTTGAGGATACAGCCTAAATAGAGTAGGCGTGTCCGAAAAGCAGGAGTTTGATCTGTGTCTGTATATTCTGTGATATTTGCCAAGAAGATCTGAACACAGAATGCACAGAACCAAGATACGGAAAAACGACTTTTCAGACAGCAGCATTTCAGCTAGCTAGCATACAATCTCACCGGTTCATACCGACAGCCTAACCGTCTGTCGTACCTGGAAAGGGAAATTGCCGCTTTTCGATCAACTTAATGACATCACTCATCGCTGCATTAACATTCACACGAATCTCATCTGAATAACCAAACCTTTTTGCATTCTGCTCGAAATCTTCGCGGTCGAGGATCCTGTAGCTGAGATCCGGCTGAACCAGAACGTCCAGATCGAGATCAACGTAATCAAGAACACCGCTTTCGAACACCGGCGGCATGTTTATGTTGCAATAATAATTTCGGAGATCGCCTTCCGGTTCGTGAAAACGAAAGACATTGTACCAGCGGTCGAGCCAGTAATACTCGTAGGAAACGGTTCCGCGTCTGATAAAACCGAGATCGTTGTGGCTTACATCGAAATCAAAAACACCTTCGAAAACAAAAAGCGGCCCGTTTTGCTTGATCAAACGACACGTCCAGCTTCGTTGGATCGAACCGTCAAACTTCCGCGAATTGACCGTGATCGTTTCGTTCAATGATCTTATTTCTGAGCCGGTGCCCTGACGACCAGGACGGAGCACGGAGCGTGATGAATTACGGAATCGGAGACAGAACCCAGCAGCAACCGCTCCCAACGATTGTAGCCATGTGAACCGATTATTATCAGGTCAGAGCCTTCTTTTTCGGCTGTTTCGACGATACGGCTTTCGGGCGAGCCGTAAAGCACCTCGCCGTTTATCGCCACTTTCCTGCCTTCGAAAAAGCTCTTCACAAGGCTTGTCGTGTCGTCCAGGATCTTAGTCGCATTTTCGCGCGCGGCTTTTTCAAGTTCGCTCGAATCGGGCAAATATCCGCCATAAATATCTATCGCCAGCGGAACAGCCATATCGACAACGCTGACAATCTTTACCTCGTCACCGTCGCTGAGTGCGATCGACTTCAGCATCTCCGTTGCCGAGCTTCCGCGTTTGCTTCCGTCCGTTGCCAATAATACTTTCATACCGTACCTCCGTTTTAACCTTAAACTTCAGCGATAAAAGTACTGCTTTTATTTGATTTTAGCGGAATATGGCGTCGTTAGCCAATCGATCGATCGGCCTGTAACATTGATGTAACTAGTCTTCATTTGCCGAATCGACATCCTCAGGTCCGAGCTTTTCGAGAAGCTGAAACAGAACAAGCATCTCGGTATCGGTCAGCCGGGCCAAAAGCTCCTCTTCGAGGCGTTCCCATTGAGTTCGAACTCCTTCCTCTATATCGACACCTTTCTGCGTCAAGAATATACGCGTCGATCGCGCATCGTCCTCGACCTTGGTGCGGGTAACAAAGCCGCTGTCTATCAATCCTTTTAAAGTCTTGTTCACTGTCGGCGGCGCAATATTCAGCCGTGCCGCAAGATCAACCTGACGTTGGCCATCGTGCTTCCAAAGCTCAAGCAGTACGAAGACCTGTCCACTGTGCAGCCCGATCTCATTCATGCTCCTTTCCAACGCCGTCTTGTGAGCCGTATTTATGCGGGCGAGTTGATAGCTTATGCTTTTGCGAAATTTCATAAACGCTTTATTAAACGCTTATACCTAAAAGGCTTAAGTAAACAGTTAGCCGGCTAATAAGTGATTATTAGCCAGCTAACAAGCTATCATTAGTCGGCTAATTATTCAAGCTCAAATAGTGCTTTAGATCCTCGAATGTATTAGAATTTTGGTTATGGAAAATGTCGAACTGCTTAAAAGATCGCGTAACCAACTACTTAGTCTTCACAAATCGCTTGTCGATTTTGAACGGACCCGGTACGAGGCGTTTAACGGAAAGGTTACGAGCGGCCAGTTTCTGAATGTTTTGCTTGAAGATGAAGGCCTGAGTTGGCTGCGCCGATTTTCGACGTTCATCGTCGATGTGGACGAAATGTTCGCCCTCGACGACGGTTATTCGGACGAAATGGTCGAGAGCCATCTGTCGAAGCTTAGAAAGCTCGTGACATTTGCCGATGAGGATGAGGATTTTAATTCGAAATATCAGTACGCATTGCAGCACGACCCCGATGCGGCGGGAAAACACGCCGAGTTGAAGACTATTCTAGCGGATTAGCCGGCATTTCGATCTTTTTAACTCTGCGCTCTTGGCGGTCTCGGCGTTAAAAAATCACGTAAACGCAGAGACCGCTGAGAATTCGCAGAGTTTTTACGACCTCCCGCTCTTTTTCCAATCTGTAAGGAACGCGTCCAGTCCTTTGTCTGTCAACGGATGCTTCACAAGCTGCTGAATGACCTTGAAAGGTATCGTCGCGACGTCAGCTCCCGCCAAAGCGCAATTCACGATATGCATGGGGCTACGTATCGATGCTGCCAGCACCTCGGTCTTATAATCGTAATTTCCGTAGATCTGTACGATGTCGTGGATAACCTGCATTCCATCGGTTGCAATGTCATCAAGCCGTCCGATGAACGGCGAGATATATTTTGCTCCGGCCTTGGCGGCAAGAATCGCCTGAGCGGCCGAAAAGCAGAGTGTTACGTTGACGCCGATCCCCTCGCCGGTCAAGATACGCGTCGCTTTTAGTCCGTCGATCGTGAGTGGGCATTTTACGACCACGTTCGGCGCGATCTTGGAGTATTCGCGGCCCTGCTGCAGCATACCTTCGGTGTCGAGAGCCGTTACCTCTGCAGAAATGTCACCATTTACCAGTTCGCAGATCTTGGCGATATGCTCCTTAAAATCGACGTTGCCTTCCTTAGCAACCAGTGAGGGATTGGTCGTTACACCGTCGATCATCCCCAGATCGTTCGCCTCTTTGATCTCATCCAAATTTGCTGTGTCAATAAAGAATTTCATAATTTCTCCGTCTATTTAAAAAATAACCTATCGTCGCGGCACCAAAAACAAAATGAGATTAATAGCGAGGATCACTAACCCCGCATAGGCAAATCCCCTTCGCTCGCTACGTTTGATCGAGTACAAACTTACCGCGACGCCGGCTGCCAAAAGCAGCAGCCACATCAAAAAATTTGCAGAAAACACGTAGTCCATAAATGACGAGTAATATTGTTTTTCGAGATAAAGCCATTGCCACCAGTTGTGAGCCAGCGCGACCACAACCGGTGCGATCTCCAAAACCTTGTTTTGCGAAAGCTCAGTATTGTCAGTGGGAACCAAGACTTTTGCAACAACTGTCTCAACTTCTTGTTCTTTGGGCGGCGCGGACAGCGGCATCGATACAGTTTTGTCAGCGGCCGTTTGCCGCGGCGGTTGAGCAAC
>DATJGV010000309.1:0-2968 GCA_035494575.1 Pyrinomonadaceae bacterium
GTTTTGCGAACCAAATGAGCATCGTACGCGGTCGCCATCCCGACAACGACGACGACCGCCGCAAGAGCTATTCCAGCCAATCCCATCGTCATGTGCAGCTTCACGTTCTTTGTCCGTATCAGCACAGTTTGTGTCGTGAAATACAGTACCCATGTTGTCATCACCAGTGCGTGAAGGTGAACGAGCCACGACGCTAAAGGCTTGACGTCAAAAAACTCCTTAAAATAATAGGTTTTGAAATACCCGATAAGGACCAGCAGCGGAAATCCGATGGCTGCAATAAGGAACAGCCTACGGTCTGCCATACGAGGATTTAGTGCGTTTACGTTGATTGCCATACATATTCTCCACACCAGAACGCGAAGTTCCAGGCAAAAACGTATCAGTCGAGGAGAGTTGAATTATTTCTTGTACTTTATGACATAAAGTACTTGACATACAGAACTACTTAGCATATTCTCAATTTCGATATGGCAAAGCTGCAGCCGATCCGAAAAGAAACGATCGAGACAAATGAGCCGGTAAATATCAGCGACCGGGCGATGGACAACCTGCAATTTATCCGCGAGACCATGGAACGCTCGACGCATTTCACTGCCGTTCCGGGTTACGGCGGTGCGCTGATGGGCTTGACGGCGGTCGCCGCGGCTTATATAGCCGGTCAGCAGATTTACATGCGTGATTGGCTGGTCGTCTGGATCACCGAAGCGTTTCTCGCGTTTGCTATCGGCATGCTCGCAATGTGGCAAAAATCGAAAATGGCAAGCACGCCCCTCGTTTCAGTGCCTGCGAAAAAATTCGCGCTCGGGTTTGTGCCGCCGCTTATCTGCGGCTTGGCGATCACGCTTGGGCTGTGGCGGTTTGAACATTATGAGGTTATGGCCCCCGTGTGGATGCTGCTTTACGGTGCGGCGGTGGTTTGCGGCGGAGCATTCTCCGTCCGCATAGTTCCGATCATGGGTTGGTGTTTTATGGGCCTCGGTGCATTGCTGTTTGCCTTGCCTCCGGGCTATGGAAACATTTTTATGGGAGCAAGCTTTGGCGTGCTTCACATCATCTTCGGCGCGATCATCGCGAAACGCTACGGAGGATAGACCAAAAATTAATGATCATGAAAAACAAAAGACTTATCGGCATTATGCTCACGGTAGCAATTCTGCTGTTCGTACCATTCGTCGCGATGAGGTTCACAGACGAAGTGAAATGGACCCCGCTCGATTTCACAATCGCCGGTGTGCTGCTGCTTGGTACGGGCCTCGTGTGTGAGTTTGTAATGAGAAAAGTTAAGAAGATCCAATACCGGATCGCCATCTGTGCGGTGATCCTCGCGGCCCTCCTCGTTGTTTGGGCGGAGCTCGCGGTCGGCATCATCGGAACACGGTTCGCAGGGAGCTAATAATGGCCCGGTCAGAAAATATGTCCAGGAAGAATCTGGCGATAAAACGCGACAATGACGCCGGCCCCGAGGCTTTGCGGGTCGAGAAGGCCGCCGAAACGGTCTCGGGCGAGCTGGATAAGGTGATTCACGAGCGCATGCGGCTTGGCATCATCAGCGCGCTTGCCGCGAACGATAAACTCAGTTTTACCGATCTCAAAAATCTGTTGAACACAACCGACGGCAACATCAGCGTCCACGCACGCAGGCTCGAAGAAGCGGGCTACATTACCTTCGAAAAATCGTTTAAGGGCCGAATGCCTTTGACCGAATACAAGATCACCGGGCAGGGAAAAGAGGCGTTGGCGCGATACCTGAACCACATGGAAGCGTTGATCAGTGCGATGAAAAAAGTGTAGGAAATCCGGAAATGACAGGCTTGCGATCGCGTCCGGAAAAATGCAATGAAATATTTTGACGTCGTCATTGTCGGTGCCGGTTTAGCCGGATTGCAATGTGCCAAATTGCTTTCACAGCAAGGCGCAAAAGTCTTGCTGGTTGACCGCAAAACGGATCTTACAAAAAGCGTCCACACAACAGGAATTTTCGTTCGCAAGACGATCGAGGACTTCGATTTTCCTGTGGGCGTTCTCGGACGGCCGATACGAAGCGTGGCACTCTACTCGCCGCATCTCAAAGCCATTTCACTGAAAAGCAACAAGGACGAGTTTCGGGTCGGGAAAATGGGAAAGCTCTACCGGGCAATTCTCGACGATTGCATTGAAAATGGCGTTGAGTTTGCTAAAGGAACTCGATATTTGGGTGCTGAAACAAAGTCGGATCACGTCATAGCAGGTCTCGAATACAAAGGCATCGGTTTTAAGGTCGGCGCAAAGATTTTGATCGGAGCGGATGGCGCAAATTCCCGGGTGGCCCTTGATCTGGGCCTTGATAAGAACACCGAATGGATCGTCGGTTACGAAGAGGTTTACAGCAGCAAAAAACGCTCGGGTGAGCCAACGCTTCATTGTTTTTTGGACGCAAAACTCGCACCCGGATATTTGGCATGGATCGCTGATGACGGTGAAGAAATTCACGTCGGCGTAGGAGGTTATCCCGCCAAATTTGAGCCAAAGGTCGCTTTAAGCGAATTTCGCAACAAGATCGCTCCGGAATTTGTTGATCTTCATGCCGAGCGTCTAACGGAAACCCGCGGTGGACGGATTCCGGTCGGCGGTGTCCTTCGCCGAATCGCAAACGAGCACGGATTGCTGGTTGGTGACGCAGCGGGTGCGGTATCGCCGCTTACGGCCGGTGGGCTTGATCCGTGTCTAAGGCTTTCGTCGGTGGCAGCCGACGTTATCACTGAAAGTTTAAGAACTAACGATCCTAAACTGATGCTGAGGTATTCAGGCAAGCTTTTTCGAACGAGGTTCATCTCGAGATTATGGATGCGTCGAACGATCGCATTTCTTTCGAACCAAACGGTGCTCGAGGCAGGATGTGCGATTCTGCGAACCAATTTTGGAAAGAGATTCGCGAAGCACGTTTTCTTTGGCAGAGGTTCGTTTCCGGATGTCGAGATCAACATTC
>DATJGV010000310.1:0-9162 GCA_035494575.1 Pyrinomonadaceae bacterium
GCCGGCAAGCCCGACGCCCGAACCGACCGCATGGATCAAAATTGTCTCACCATGTTTGAGTCCGGCTTGAGTGAAGATCGCATCGTGCGCAGTGATAAAAACTTCGGGCACGGCTGCGGCCTCAACGAACGAAAGATTGTCCGGGATTTTTGCGAGAACGCGTTCGTCAGTCAGGACAAGTTCGGCTTGCGCTTCGCCGGCGACGATGCCGAAAACGCGGTCGCCTTTTTTGAAACCCAAAACCGCATCGCCCGTCTCGACAACCTCGCCCGCAAATTCGAGCCCCGGAATGTTCGGCGAATACCCGGACGGAGGCGGATAATTCCCACGCCGCTGGATCAGATCGGCACGGTTCAGCCCGGCCGCTTTGACGCGAACCAGAACCTGTTTGTCCGTCGGCGTTGGCGGATCGGGAACCTCTCGGATTCTGAGATTTTCAGGCCCGCCAAAAGTTGTTATGTAAACCGCACGCATATGTCGATTCGAGCTCAGCTTATAGCTTTAGCTGCGTTAGCAACTCGTTTCGACTAATTCGAAGATGTTCGCCTATATCTTCCAAAATCGAGGCGAGCGTGCCGATCCTTACGGAATTGTGATTTGGAATGGTGACGTGATGAACGCCGTTTTCAGAGGTTGTCAGCCGTATGTGGCTTCCGGTTTGGCGGGTCACTTCATAACCCAAAGGCCGAAGGGCTTTTACCAAATCGGCGCCTGAGACGTCTCTGGGTAATCTCATGCAGCAATGACTTCTTCGCTAACAAAATGGAGGCGAATCATTTTTGGCTTTTCTTCGGGTTCAAAGTGACAATCGACAGCATCACGAATATTCACACGCAGATTATCAAGATCATCACCCTCGGTAAAAATCGACTCACCAAGCGCCCGCGCCGTATAGCCGCCCTCAACCGCATCTTCGATAAGAAAGATTATCTCGTTCATACCCCTTGATATTATAGCAGAGTTAAACTTTGTCCCATGCTGTAAGATTGGGCTGAGCGCAAACAGCCGGTCACCTTGTCTGTTGACTTGGCTGCCGGGCTAAACTGAATTTTAATGTTATCTTCGCCTTAACGCTTCTTTTCTAACAACCTCGCAAAGAATAGTGTCGTCGGGATGCAAGCGGTGATAGTCTAAGCGCCGCTCAAGTTCTGCAACTTGCTCGGGAGTCAACTCAATAGCTTCCTGATCAGCGGCGATGCTGTCCCAAATATCCTCAACGAGCTTTATGCGTTCCGGGACTGGAAGCTGAAGGGTTTGCTCGAGTAATGTGTTCATACATTATTAGAATATGTGTAAATACCTATGAAAGTAATAAAACCATACGGCCCGTTTATTCGGATCGATTTAGTTGTAAGCTCATGATTTTCTCAAGTTACACGTGTGCTGCGGCGATCCTTTTGCGGGTCATGTAACGCGCAGCAGCCAACTTTTGAAGCAGTGTAAGTGCGTTCACCGCGACGGACAATGGTAACTGTACACACATACGGTTCGCCTCGGGTGTCGCGGATTACATCAGGAAATTCTTCAAAAGTCGAAAACCGAAGATTTATATCAGCCCTTATTACCTCGCCAATATCGATTTTGGATTTTTTTAATGAACTACGAAGCCATTTTTGATAGATCTCCTCAGCGTATCCGACCGGGGATTCGGGCAAAAAGCTCAGTCGCCGGTTAAGCAGGTCTAATGTAAGAGTTGAAAGTTTATGCCGGTACGCGAAAAGTCGCAAAATACCAATGCCCCAATAACCATCGATATCATTATTACGGCTTGTAAAAGTACCCAGCAAACCGCTAGCGGTGTTTTTCCAAGCTCCTAAGTTGGACATTGCTATTGGGCCTTCAAAACCCAGCCGTTCGGATCGATCACAGGTGCGGTCCCGGTAAACTTTATGGTCGCTTTGCCGTCTTTCATTTCGACACGTTGCGTTTTGCCGTTAACGACGACGTCGACCGGCATTGGGAACGGCATGTTGTTTGGCGTTTCCCAATGCAGCGTCATCGTGTTGCCATTGACCTCGCTAACCAGTTTTGGCAATTTGGGTTGACGCAGGTAAAGTTCGAAAAACCAGTCTAGTTTCCTGCCTGAATCCTGCTCGGCGATCGTCAGGAAATCATCCGTTGTAACGAGGCGTTCCTGTCGGCCGTCCGTGTAGGTTTCCATCTGCTTGTTCGGATAGGCCATGTGATGAAGAGCGCGGAAAAATGCATCGTCGCCGATCAGGTAGCGCAGCGAATGCAAAACGAGAGCGCCTTTGTCATAGATGTCGCCGTCGCTTTGCGTGTAGTCGGGCGCTTCCATGTAAACCTGATACGCGATCTTGGCTTCGCGCGGAGCGACGGGCTGTGTGTTGCGCAGACGTTTCACTCGAGCAGACATTGCTTTGAGGTAAGCGTCCTGGCCGTGAAGATATTCCTGATAAAGCGTATCCATGTAGGACTGAAAGCCTTCGTGCAGCCAGAAATCCTTCCAGTCGGAGGCGGTCACTAGATTTGCCCACCATTCGTGGCCGAATTCGTGCAGCAGCAGCCAATCCGTGCCGTCCGCGTTGTACCTGAACTGATTGCCGTACGCGATGTGCGTTGAGTGCTCCATTCCCAGGTGCGGCGTCTCGACCATGCCGAGTTTTTGCGAGCGGAACGGGTACGGTCCGAGATATTTTTCGTAATAGGCGGTGTACTTTTTAAGCTCTTTGACCAGGCCAGGACCTTTGTCAAAATCCTCCGGCAAGACGTAAAAATAAACGGGAATGGTATCACCAGAAACGCTTTTGTAGCTGTCCTCGATGACCTTGTACGGCGCGGCGTCAAAGATGATCGAATAATTTGCAACAGGGTTTGTCATCAGCCAATTCCACGTAACTGTACCGTCAGAATTTTTCTTTGATCCTTGCAACTTGCCTACGGAAACCGCCATTAGAGGTTCCGGAACAGTAACGTGCACGGCCGCTTGAGCAGGTTTATCAGACGGATGGTCTTTGCACGGAAAAAGCAGATCGGCCCCGTCGTTTTGCAGCGCGACCGAGATCCACGGCGAGCCGTCCTTGGTTTGCTTCCACATAAAACCTCCGACCCACGGCGGTCGCGGAGCTTCGCGTGGAACACCCGAGTAAGTGATGCTCGTCTTTATTTCTTCACCGTCCTGTTTCGATAGCGGAAACCATATCCAGATCTTGCCCTCGCGTCGCTCGTATTTTAGGTCATTTGTGCCGTCGGTAACCTTTGTGATCGTGTACGGTGTGTCAAGATCGAGCACGATGACGTCGGTCGGAATGACGGCTTTGGCGGTCATTACCGTCGTGCCCGAGATCGACTTTGTCTTCGGATCGACGCTGAGACTGACATCGTACGATTGCACGTCATAAACGGCCTGTTCGAACATCAGTGGGCCGCCGGTGGCGGTCGGACGCGAACCGAGATCGCGTTGGGCAAACGCACAGGTGGCGGACAAAAGCAGAAAAAGAGCGACTTTCGAAACGTTTTTCATTTGTTATTATTCAAGGAATGTTCTGAAGGAATTTTATCACGGAATATGCGGAAAGACTCACCCTGAACGCAGCTTTACACCTTATCACGATTGTTTAAGAATAGGTCTTTATGAAACGGAATGCCTGTCTGTTCTATATCCTGTTTTCCCTCTTGACGGTTTGCGCCAATGCGCAGAACAAAGTGACCGAGCCAAAAAAGACCAATGCGCGGCCTACTCCTATACCCGAAGCCGCAGCAGAGCCTTTCGATAAAGCAGATGTAAAAACAATGTCGGCTAAGTGCGTGCGTTTCGACACCGAAGCCGGCATGATCGAGGCTGAAATGTTTCCCGAAAGCGCTCCGGAAACGGTGCGAAATTTTTTGAATTTGACCGCGATCGGTGCGTTTGATACCACGACGTTCAGCCGGGTGGTTCCGGATTTTGTAATTCAGGGCGGCAACCTTTGGTCGGGCGAAAAAATGACGGTTGAGCTTGGAAAACGTGCCCGCAAAACCATACCTGACGAACCGAATAAAATACTTCACCAACGCGGTATCCTCTCAATGGCAAGGTCCGACCAGCCGAACAGCGCTACCACTGACTTTTTTATTCTTGTCGGCGACGCACCACATCTGGACGGAACATTCGCTGCTTTCGGCCGCGTGACGAAGGGAATGGATGTCGTCGATAAGATCAACAAAGCGCCGGTCACAGACGAAAAGCCCGAAAAGCCGGTGAAGATAACAAAGGCGAGCATCGTGCCTTGCACAGCCAGCCCTATACAATAGTTATCTTTTTGTTTCCGGCATGATGTCAGGCTTAAGAATACGCTTTGGAATAACAGAAAAGTCCTGAAAAGTGAAAACTGACAACTGAAAATTCACAGATCGGAAGAATCTAATCCGAGTAATCCAGATCCAGCGTCATTCTATATTCGTTTGCCATGGACGGATGTCCGTGAGCCATAGAAACCTCGATCCCTTTCTTATAGGTCTCAATAGCTTTTTCGCGTTGGCCCGTCTGCTCGTACGCCTTGGCAAGCATGCCAAAGGCGTTGCCTTCGTCGTCAGCTTTTGTGAGGTATTTTTCGAGAATTTCGATGATGTTGCCTGCATGCCCGAGCTTTTCGTATTCCTTGGCGAGCCCGAACATCACCATTGTGTTGTCGGGATCGGATTCGAGCATCTGTTTGAAAACTTCGATGCGATTTTGCATGAGGAAATTTTAAACGCAAACCAACAAAAGCGCCAACCCTTTTTCCTGAAAGTAATTATGAATTAGTTATTCATAATTAATAATTAATTTTGGAATGGATTGTTAGAACAACGGCTGCTGAACGGTTGTGGGAATCTCTTCCGCCTCGATGGATTTTTGTTCTCTTTGGTTAAACCCGAGGCGCCGCAGGTGAAAATCGAAGAGCTTGGTTGTAACTTCCCACTGCTCGGTTTTACCGGTACCGCGTTCTTTATATGTGCGGTGGCGTAACGTTCCGCCGCGTTCGCGTTTCATGGTGTTGATTATCTTAGCCGTTCTCGTGGGTGAAAGCCTCTCGTGCATTTTTTGCACAAAATATTCCTCGATCGAATCAGTGTCCAAGTGCAGCATCGACATAAACGCTCTGGTCGCGCCCGATTCTTTCGCGCGTTCGAGCAGGCCGGGAATGTCCGGTTCGTTATAGCCGGGGATAACGGGTGCGATGCCGATGCCGGTCGGTATTCCTGCGTCTGACACAGTTTTCATCGCGCGAAAGCGCGCTTCGGGAACGGGCGTGTAAGGTTCAAACGGGTTGGATTTTTCTTTGGTGAGAAACGGCAGCGAAAAGAAGACCGTAACCTTCAATTTTTTCAATATGTCGATGTCGCGGGTTACCAGCGGGCTTTTTGTAATTACGCCGACCGGAACGCGAAATTCGGCACAGACCTCAAGGCATTTACGAGTTAGTTCGTAGCTTGCCTCAAGCGGAATGTACGGGTCGGTAGCAAACGAAAAATCGAGATGCGGCATTTTGTCGCGGGTTTTCTTTAGCTCTTCGCGGAGCAGCAGCGGCGCGTTCGGCTTGACGACGATCTTGGTTTCAAAATCGGTGCCCGCTCCATACCCGAGAAATTCGTGATACTGCCGAGCGAAACAGTATGTGCAGCCGTGAACACACCCGCGATAGCAATTTACGGTGTATCGCCAGCCGCCTTCCCAATCGGATGCGAAGGCTTTGGTTATCACCTTTTTAGTTGCTATCTCTTCAAAAATTTCAAGCTTTGTCGGCGGTGGTTCGCCTATATACTCGGCTGAGTATTTGTTGTAAGGATTTGGCGGGTTTTCGACGTATCGCATAGATGCAACAATAGTGCATATGTAAGAAAAACACAAGAGCTTTTTGCGCCAAGACGCCAAGGAAGTTTTAACAGGGATGAAGGGGATATTTATAGGCGTCTCGGCGGTTAAAATTCTTTCTGCATCAGAAGGTCAGTCTGCGGATCGGAGCCGAGCACGAAAGTGTGTTTACCAACGACTCGAAACCCGTTCTTTTCGTAAAAGCGCTGCGCTCGAGGATTGTATTCCCAGACGCCGAGCCACATCACGTCGTGGCCGTTCTGTTTTGCCCTTTCAAAACAAGCGTTCATCAGGGCATGCCCGACGCCTTTGCCGAGAAATTTTTGCTGTGAATAAAGACGGTTTAGCTCTATTGGCCGCTCGGCCGTAATGCCGGGTTCGATATTGCCCGTTACCAATTTTGCGTAGCCCGCCATTTCACCGTCGATCTCGGCGATCAGGAAAATGGCCTGCGGATCTTCGAGCTCTTTTGTGATCTGCTCGACACTAAATGCCTGCCGCATATAATGGGCAAGGTCGTCCGGTGCATTTTTGGGGTGATGAGCGAACGCGTCCCAGAAGGTGGTGTACGACAAATTAGTCAGCGGCCTAGCATCTTCAAGTGTGGCTGGACGAATAGATATCATAGAAACGGCGGGAGATGTCCTTTGCAACTATTGTTTATTTTCCGCTCGTTATCAATTTGGCGATCGTTTGAAGCTGCATGTTCGACGTGCCTTCGTAGATGGCGCCGATCTTTGAGTCGCGCCAGAATTTTTCGACCGGGTAATCCTTCACGTAGCCGTATCCGCCGTAAAGTTCAATAGCTTTTGACGAAACGGCTTCGGCGACGCGGGACGAATAAAGCTTTGCAATCGCGGCTTCTTTAAGAAACGATTTTCCGGCGTCTTTGAGCCGGGCGGCATTGTATACAAGCAATCGGGCGGCCTCGATCTCGACGGCCATTTCCGCAAGCTGAAACTGAACGCCCTGGAAACTATTGATCGACTGGCCGAACTGCTCGCGTTCGGCAGTGTATCTTAATGCAGCCTCATAAGCACCCTGGGCGATACCGAGCATCTGCGCGCCGATGCCGATACGTCCTTCGTTAAGCGTTTCGATCGAGACCTTGTAACCTTTTCCGACCTCGCCGAGGACATTTTCCTTCGGCACTTTGCAGTTATCAAGGATCAGCTCCGTAGTGGACGATGCTCGGATGCCGAGCTTGTCTTCCTTTTTACCGACCGAAAATCCTTCAAAACCTTTCTCAACGATAAATGCCGTAATGCCTTTGTAACCGGCTGCAGGATCGACCGTCGCGAACAGCACAAATATCTCGGCTTCGTTTCCGTTCGTTATCCAGAGTTTCTGTCCGGTGATCTCGAAATGATCTCCCTTATCAACCGCACGCGTTTTCAAGGCGAAGGCATCCGAACCGGAAGCCGCTTCGGATAACGCGTAAGCTCCGACCTTGCCGCTCGCAAGCTGTGGCATGTATGTTTTCTTTTGCTCGTCATTTGCCCAACGCATAAATGCGTTTGTCACAAGCGTGTTGTGAACATCGACAAAGACCGAGACTGATGCGTCAACGCGTGCAAGTTCTTCGATAGCAAGGATCGCGTTAAAGATCGTCGACCCGGCGCCGCCGAATTCTTCAGGTGATTCTATGGCCATCAGGCCAAGCTCAAAACATTGTTTGATAAGATCCTGATCCAATTTCCCGGCATGTTCCATTGCTTCAACGCGCGGGGCAACTTCACCTTCGGCAAATTCGCGGACGGAGGCTCGAAAAAGTTCTTCTTCTTCCGATAAAATGGTCAGGCCGTTATTTGATAATGCAGTTCCTGCAGCAGTGCTCATATCTAATTCCTTTATACGATTTTGTTAATTGAGTTTTGATAAACTACCATCATAATTTAGCCCAAAGGCAAAGGCAAAAGCAGTGAGTATCGATCCAAATCCCGAAATTGAGCGCCTCGAACCTCACCCGATTTCCCCAAAACACATCAATCGGCTAAAGATCGTAGGGCTGATATTGACACTTGCCGGGATCGGCCTTTTTTCGTATTTGATCTACTCGGTCGGCGGACGCCGGATACTTCATGACATCAGGCTGTTCGGGGGCGCGGGTTTTGCGCTGATCCTTCTGATATATTTTCTACGCCTTTTCATGCGTGCCCTGGCGTGGAAACTGTCGGTTTATGAGCCGTATAAATTGGGGCTTCGCGACACTATTCCGGCGGTGATAATCGGCGAGGCGATGAGCAGCCTTATCCCGCTTGGCATTTTAATGAGCGGCACGGCAAAGGCCGTCGCGGTCAGAAAACGCGTTCCGCTGGTTGTCGGCTTGTCATCGGTCGCAACCGAAAATCTTTTCTACAGCCTGATAACAAGCCTGTTCCTTGTCGCCGGAGCGTTCACGCTGCTTCGTACCTTCGATCTTGACGAGGGGTGGGTGGCGACGATCGACGTTGTGATCGCTGTTGTCTGCGTGGTCGTTTGCCTGGGCATCGTGATGGTCGTGCGTCAATGGCACATCGCCAGCGAACTGTGCGAATGGCTTTATCAACGAGGAATCGGCAAGCGCATTCTCGAAAATGGCCGTCTCGACGTTCGTCTTTTTGAAAACCTTATATACGGATTTTACCGGCGGTATCCGCAGCGATTTATCCCGATCTGTCTTTTGGAACTCAGCTTTCATATCCTGGGCGTGTTCGAGGGCTGGTATATTCTGAGCCGGCTGCTCACCGTTGTCCCCAATTTCCTCACGGCCTTCCTGCTCGAATCGGTAAGCCGCTTGATCACGATCGTTTTCAAACTTGTCCCTTTGGTCGTCGGCGTTGACGAAGCGGGAGCGCGGTTTGTAACTAAAACGCTCGCAATAGGCGCAGGCGTTGGCATCACGGTCGCGCTGATCCGAAAAGCCCGCATATTATTTTGGACTGCTATCGGCATTCTTCTGATCATAAAACGCGGACTTTCGATAAGAGAGATTTCACAAATTAAGGCTAGTCAGGAACGATAAGTTGCCGTCTCTGGCCTTATTGGCATTGCGCCCTTTTACCACATTACATTCATGTGGGCCCATGTGATCACAGTGTCAAGGGTAAACCGTTCCTCTGTACGTAATTATCATTTTATTCATGATTGATGCCGGAAAGGCCTGTGGACCATTCTGATCAAAAGATTGAGGGGCGCGGAGTTGCCCCTCAACGGGGCTGCCCTTTCCTATCGCAGAGCAGCCACGAAAGCTGAATTGCCGTTACGTTGTTAATCTTCGGCGGTAAACGGGCCAATCATTGTTTTTACTTCAGCGATAGAATTTGCAGGAAATCCGCCCTGTCGCGCATGCGCAAGCACCATTTCTTCGTTCGGCGCATTATAGA
>DATJGV010000311.1:0-7329 GCA_035494575.1 Pyrinomonadaceae bacterium
GTACCACCGGTAGAAATTAGTTCGACGCCTAAATTTGAAAGAGTTGTTGCAAATTCGGCAAGGCCGGTTTTATCGGAGACACTTAAAAGAGCACGTTTTATTTTTCTTAGTTCTGACATAAAAGCTTACGGTATATGAACATTGTTCGAACGCGATGCGTTCGATGCAGTCAGGCTGCCAACTTTCCGATCAAATAAAAAAGCGGCCATTTCGGCCGCCTTTGCATAAATACCATTATCCAATCCAAACCAGAGAACTATCCGAGTTCTCTAAAAACATAACCGAACGAAAAAACCTGAGTCGAGCCACGCGCTAGAAAAAAAACCTTCCCAAAAACAGCAGGCTCAGCAAAAAAGCCATCGCATATATTATTACTTTGATTAGACTCATAAATTTCTTTATTCTAAAAACGAGAGCCTTTGGTGAACACGGCGAACATCCATTTTAGTTCATTTCAGCTTAATGTCAAAAGTTTTTTCTTCAATAATTCCCGTGATCCTCACAGTTTTGTTGATTTTACAAATTTTTAACAAAGCGGCAGCTCAGGACGTGCAGGTCGATATCAAGATCGATACGGAAGCGTCGGCGGCAGCTACCATTAAAGGACAATTCTCCCCACGCAGCCAAGACAAGAAAAACTTTTCTCTCTTACGTGAATACGCCGGAACTGATGGCTTAGGCGAACGCATTTCAGATCTGAAATTAGAGACGGATAACGGCAGATCCGTGGCCTTCAAAATGTTGCTGCCCGGTGAATATCTGGCGGAAGGGGCCTTTGATAAATGGCAGTACAGACTTGATCTAACAGAAAAACGGCTCGCGGCTGCGGCGCACGTGTCCTGGATCAAAGAAAATGCCGGGCTGTTGATGCTTGATGATCTACTGCCGCAAAGTCCGGTCTCGAAAAAATTCCGTACCGCAAGAATCACGCTAGATCTACCAGCGGGCTGGAAGGTCTGGACGACCGAAAAAGATCTTGGGCAAGATGTTTTTGAGAGCGCCGCAACCGAAAAGGCGGTTTTTGTTATCGGTAAGGATCTTCGCGAGATTCAGGCAGGCCCTGATCTGAAGCTGATCATCGCCGGGCAATGGCAATTTACAGATGATGAGGCGGCGGATATCGCTCGCGAGATCTACACGAATTACGTAAAGCTCTTCGGTTCCAGTCCGGTTCAACAGGCGCAGATCGCGATATTGAAATTTCCGCAAAAAACTGTCCAGCCGGGAAGTTGGGAGGCCGACACAAGAGGTCAAAGCGTGACCGTAATTTCGTCCGATATGCCGTTCAAGACGCAATCATTGCAGCGACTGCACGAACAGCTCCGGCACGAGCTCTTTCATCTTTGGCTGCCCAACGGCGTAAACTTAAGCGGAAACTACGACTGGTTTTACGAGGGATTTGCTCTCTATGCGGCACTTAAGGGCGGCGTCGCGGTGAACCGCATCCGGTTCGAGGATTTTTTGGACACACTTTCTCGCGCATATAACATCGATAATATTTCCGGCTCCAAAACTTCTTTGATCGATGCATCAAAATTACGTTGGAACGGAGCAAATACGCAGGTTTACGCTCGCGGAATGTTGGTCGCATTTCTGTGTGACCTCGCGTTACTGGAGCATTCAAAGGGGAAAACCGATGTTAACGATGTGCTTCGACGTATCTATGTCGAACACAATTTCGGAAAGGCGAGCGAGGACGGACACACCGCAATTTTGAAAATTTTACGGGATTATCCCGAGCTGATTGAGATCGCTAAACGGTACATTGAGGGAGCCGAAAAGATCGATTGGCGGCCACAGCTTTCGAAGGCAGGAATCGAATCGAAGGAAGAAAATTACACAGCGTTCCTCAGCGTGACCGTCAGGCCAAATGGCCGTCAAAAGGAAATATTGAACAAACTGGGTTATAATAACTGGCGGAAATTGACCCAAAATTCACGATGAAATCAAAAGCTTTTTTATTGGTTGCCACATTGGGACTGGTTATACTTGCCGGCGGTTGCGGCTGGCTGGATAGTGTTTCGACGATAGTCGGGTTGTCGGACACGGCAACTGTGATCGCCAAGACGGCGCAAATAAGAACCTCATACGCCGTAGTTGCGGCCGACCTGTTGGAGGTAAAACGCGGTGATCGTCTCGATATTTTGGACCAGACCGAATTTGAAAAGGTTCTTTGGTATCGCGTGCGGGCACACGATGAGGCAAAAACCGAAGGCTGGATCGAAGCCCAGAACGTTATCACGAACGATGTTTTGGACAAATCGAAAAAACTTGCCGACGAATTTAAGGACCAACCGCCGCAAGCGTCGGGTCAGCTTCGCGCGGCTTCGAACCTGCGGCTGGCGCCGGACATGAACCCGGATAATATCCTCTTTAAACTCGCCAACGGTTCTACGTTCGAGATCATGGACTGGAAATTTGTGCCAAAACAGGATGTCTCGGATGTTGACGACGCCTCGAACGGCGAGCAAAAGCAATCAAAGAAGTCGAAGAATGAGGATATAGAGGCTGCTAAGGATGACGACGAGGCAGACAAGCTGGATGACAAGTATGACATGTGGTATGAGGTAAGGCTCGATCCGTCCGTTTCGCCCGCGCCTGCGGGCTGGGTTTTTGGCCGGCAGGTCGATCTTAAAGTACCCGGAGAGATCTCATTCTTTCAGCAGAACAACCGTAAATTTGTAACCTGGCAGCGTCTCGACACTGATGCTAGCGACAAAGTTGATACGAATGCCAAAAAGACGCCGGGAAGCTGGGTTATCCTGTCGCGGACAAACGCCGTTAAAGCCATCGACGGAGTGGAGCCTGATTTTGACGGCATTCTTGTTCTCGCGTTTGATCAATACGATCAAAATTACTACACTGCCTGGCGGACGAACGGCGACGTTTGGGGTTTGCTGCCCTTAAAGGTTGAGGGCCAGGGCGATAACAAGGCATTTACGATGCAGCTTCGCGGGCCTGACGGCAAGATGGTCGAAAAGCGGTTTGTCGTGTTTCGCGACAAGAACCGTTTGAAGATCACGCCGCCGGAGGACATCGCGCAGTTTCAAACAAGGGACAAGTAATGGAGCCGGACGCTGATAATCCGTTCCCTGACACCGTAGATCTTGAGATTACTGACGTCCTCGATCTGCATTCATTCAGCCCGAAAGAAACAAAGGCCGTAGTTCGCGCTTATCTCGACGAGGCGCGCAAAAAAGGTTTTCGAATTGTAAGGATAATTCACGGCAAGGGAATCGGCGTTCAGCGCGAGATCGTTCGCAGCGTCCTTTCAGACAGCAAGATCGTTAAATCGTACAAAAACGCGCCGGAATTTTCGGGTAGTTGGGGATCGACTATTGTCGAATTAGTAGGCTAGTGATCACTGTTCCTCAATGAGGTCTGCCCAAGCTTCGTCGTCTTGTTCCTGTTCGTCATAAAAACTCTGAATGATCTCTTCCTGAGCGGCGAGACGGCGTTCGGCTTCCTCAAGACGTTGGGTCAAATGCGACGAATGATGTTCGAGTTCATAAAGTCGCTTTTTTCGGTGCTCGTCGAGCCTTTCAAGATAGAAAAGGTAGAAGAATTGCAGACCGGCAACGCCAAGCAAAGCCAAACACAGACAAATCAGGACATATAACATCATGTCGATCGCAATTCCGGGATTTCAGATTTTGGATCGAAAAATTAGAAACAGAAAACAGCCGACATTTGTTACGGCATGGTCCAAGATCTAAAATCCAAATCTAAAATCGATTATACTCTTGACCTCCGCGAATGGAAAAGTAAAAATCAAGACATCACACAAATCGAGGGAGGAGCAATGCTTGAAGATATAGTAAATTCGATTCCGGAAGCGCCGGTTTTGGACCGCCGTGAATTCTTTGTAACTTCGATCTTCGCGGCCGGTACGTTTGCCGCCGCCGTCCAGCCGATCCAGGCACAGACGAAGATAACGACCGATAGCAAAGGACTGATCGCGGGCGAAGTAAAGATTCCCGTCTCGGACGGCGAAATTCCGGCGTATCGGGCAATGCCCGACACGAAGGGAAAGAAGTTTCCCGTTGTGCTGGTGGTTCATGAGATATTCGGTGTGCACGAGTGGATACAGGATGTTTCGCGCCGATTTGCAAAACTCGGTTACATGGCGATCGCTCCCGCATTGTACGCACGGCAGGGCGACGTTAAAGACCTAAAAGATCCGCGTGAGTTGAATACCCAGATCTTTTCGAAAATTCCGGACACGCAATCGATGTCCGATCTCGACGCGGCGGTTGCGTGGGCTGCAAAGAACGGTGGTAACACGAAAAAACTTTCGATCACCGGTTTTTGCTGGGGCGGGCGGATCGTATGGCTGTACGCCGCGCATAATCCGAATGTTGATGCCGGTGCAGCGTGGTACGGACGCCTGGCGCCTACAAAAAATTCGCCTGTAAATGCGGCTCAGCCGACGACGCCGGTCGATTATGCAAAGGACCTAAAGGTTCCGGTGATAGGATTTTACGGTGGCCTCGACACCGGAATTACGCAAGACACAGTCGAACAAATGCGCCAGGAATTAAAAAAAGGGAAATCCGGATCTGAGATCATCGTTTATCCCAAAGCGGGACACGGTTTTCTTGCCGACTATCGTTCGTCGTATAACAAGGAAGCGTCAGAGGACGCGTGGAAGCGGCTGCGGGACTGGTTCAAGAAGCACGGCGCAGCCTAGGAAATTGAAATTGCACTTTTATTCGACGTTTTAAGGATCATTAACGTTTAGCTGATGGTAATTTGTCTGGTCGGATCGGCATAGTTGTGCGGTCTGCGGTAATGATCCGGAACAAGGGGAGCCTATACATGGTCTTAGAAACTCTAAAACTGGTTTACACGCTGCTATGCGATGACGTGCGCATCGAGATGGGCAACAAGATATCGCTGATGGGCATTTTCCAAAACATCATGGTGGAAAAATTGCCCGTTTCGCTTATCAAATTTGCCGTTATAAACCACTGGCAGGGCGAGGGGAATTACCAGACCGAGGTCCGCATTCTGTCCCCCGATAAGCACAATCTGGTGGTTACGTCGCAGCCGACCGCGATCGAACTTGCGCCGGGTGGATTTACCGATAACGTCAGCTTTTTTGTGAATGTGGTTTTCCCGACGGCAGGTACGTACTGGGTGCAAACTTTGGCGGACGCCACGATCCTTGAAGAATTTCCGTTGATCGTTACCGATACGGACCACGCGTCCGCAGTTCAGAACGCGGAGGAAGTGTCGGAGAGAATTAACTAGGGCAAAACAATCTCTTTATCGGAGTAGTTTCACAAAATAAAAGGCAAATGGTTGAAAATTTTCAAATCTTTGCCTTTTTCTTTTAATCTTTTACGTAACTGCTACTTTTCAGTTCTCGAAACATCCAGGGTTATCGCAAGCCTGTATATCGCTGCGCTGTCCACCTCGATTTCTTTTGTTGCCGACACGCCCTTGAAAGAAGCCTTAACACGCAGTTTCGCCGCCCCCTGCGATCTTTTATATGTAAACTCGCCGCTGATGCTTGTCAGTGTCGAGCCGAGTTTTCGCGTTGTTCCATCGGCGTTGACTTCTTCTATCTCGACCTTGGCTCCGGGGAGGCTGACGCCTTCTTTATAAAACACGCTGCCCCGAAGAATGACGAAAAGCCCTTGATCGGGTGTCAAGATCAATCTGTCGCCGAGATCACTAACTTTTTTCTTCTTGATCTCTACGTTATAAAGCACGCCGGCACTGTATCTTGGTGCGTCAAAAACGATGTTATAGATGCCCGACTCAAGCCCGTCGAGAATAAAATTTCCTTTGCCGTCCGCCTTAACACTTTTTATATCGGCGCCGCTTCTGCGAGCGGTTACCGATGCGTTCGCAATGCCATCACCGCTAACGGTGCGGACCTTGCCTTTTACGCCGCCGGTGCCTTGCGCATGAACAACGGGGTGAAAACAAAACACCGCTAGTAAAAAGGCGACCGCGGTGGCCGAATTTTGCAATAAATATTTAGCCTTTAACATTAAACCGAGTCTCCGGCATTTCGTTTCCTAAATCCCGGGCTACATCATTGATGATGTCCGTAAGCGTCCGGGTTGGCTGGTAACCGATCATTTGCCGCGCCTTTTCGAGGCTTGGAACGCGGCGACGCATGTCCTCAAAGCCCTCACCGTAAGCCTCGGCATACGGTACGTATTTGATCTCGCTCGTGCTGCCGGTCAGTTCGATTGCTTTGTCGGCAAGATTTTTGATAGTGCATTCTTCGCTGTTGCCGAGATTTATCACCTGGCCAAAGCAATCGGGAGATTCGAGCAGTTTCACAAGACCTTCGACCACGTCGGCAACGTGCCCAAAACAGCGCGATTGCGTTCCATCGCCAAAAACCTCGAGCGGCTCGTTTTTTATTGCAGCTCGGACGAAACGCGGCACAACCATGCCGTACTGTCCTGTTTGACGGGGACCGACCGTGTTGAAAAGCCGGACGACGACAACAGGCAGTCGCGTCTCCTTCCAGTGCGCAAGCGCGAGAAACTCGTCCAGCGTCTTGGCGCAGGCATATGCCCATCGATGTTTGTCGGTTGCACCGGTCAACAGATCGTCGTCCTCTTTGAACGGAACCGACGCGCCTTTCCCGTAAACTTCGGAAGTGCTGGGAATCAAGACGCGTTTGCGGTAACGCGAGCAAAGTCCGAGTACGACATCGGTACCGCGAAATATGGTTTCGATCGTCTGAACCGGACGTTCCATTATCAATTTGACACCGACGGCGCTCGCCATGTGAAAAACGCGGTCGGTTTCGCGGATCAGCTCTTCCATCAAGGTGGAATTTAGAACCGTGTCGATGATGAGGCGAAAGCGTTCGTGCCCTTCGAGATGGGCGACGTTCGAATACCGCCCGGTCGAGAGGTCGTCGATCACCGTGATCTCGTGCCCGTCGTTTAGTAACCTGTCCGCGAGGTGGCTGCCCACAAATCCGGCTCCGCCGGTGATAAGTATTTTCATAATAAGGTTTTGTCAGTACCACCGGCAGTAGCGGGTGGGGTTTCATTAAATTTTACGCGGCTGACTCTTTTGGTTTTACAATCCTCTCCGCAAAATACGCCGCTGTCTTTTTCAGCCCTTCTGCCAAGACAACCGTCGGCTGCCAGCCGAGCAATTTTTTCGCCCGTTCAATATTCGGCTGACGCTGTTTCGGATCGTCCTGCGGCAGCGGTAAGTAACTTATTCCGATCTCGCGGCCGGTCGCTTTGCCGACCTCATCTGCCAGCTCCTTCATCGTAAACTCGCCCGGGGTGCCAATATTTACCGGCATGTGGATATCGTCAGCTTCAGTATTCATCAAACGGATGA
>DATJGV010000312.1:0-8675 GCA_035494575.1 Pyrinomonadaceae bacterium
GCTTGGGAAATCTGTTGCCGTTATCGGTGCGGGGAATACGGCGATCGATGCTGTCACGCAAGCCAAGCGCCTCGGCGCCGAACGTGTAACGATGGTTTACCGCCGCTCCGAAAAAGATATTCCGGCATACGATTACGAATACGAGCTTGCCAAAAAAGACGGTGTCGAATTCGTCTGGCAGGCTGCGCCGGTGGGCATTCTCGCGGGAGAGAACGGCTCGGCGCTTTCCCTGCGCTGCGAAAAAACCGACGGCTCGCTTCAGCTTCTCGACATCTCTTGCGACATGATCATAAAAGCCGTCGGCCAGCAAAAAATGCGGTCGTTTTTCGAGAAGGTCGCCGGCATCGAAACCGATGAAAAAGGTCGCGTCGTCGTCAATGAAAATATGCAGACCTCAAAACCGGGCATCTTCGCAGGCGGCGATTGCGTAAACGGCGGAGCAGAGGCCGTCGATGCGTCGCAGATGGGCAAGCTCGCCGCGCAGGGAATTCATAGAGCTTTGACAGGCGAAGATATCAGATTTGCAGGAGATAGGCAGGCGAAAATATGACGGGAATTGGCTTCGATGAAAACGAATGGCCCGCATCGCTGGACGCTATGGCCGCCGCTCCTGATCACCACGAAGTCCTGCTCGAAAACGACCGTGTCCGCGTTCTCGATTCGATTGTAGGGCCAGGTGACTCGACACCCGTACACACGCACCGCTGGCCAAGCGTTCTATACATTATCGGCTTTAGCGATTTTGTGAGAAAGAATGGAGAGGGCAATGTTATTTACGATTCGCGTTCCGCCGAAACAAAACCACAGCCTGGCTCCGCCGTTTGGTCCGGACCGCTCGCACCTCATTCGGTAACGAATCTGGGAGATGCCGACATTCGCGTGATAAGCGTTGAGCTGAAGGATTAGCTGTTCAGTGATGCAAATCTTGATATATCCATATATGTCAGTATATTCGTTTATGGGATTCGGCGATTTCGAATGGGATGATGCGGCAAACGTCGAAAACGATATTTTGAACAACAAGAAATTTTTGAAGGCTTTGAAAAGAAAGCTTGAAACTGTGTAACCGCTATGGCAGATCTGAATATAAATTTTGCAGGTATAAAATCTCCGAACCCTTTCTGGCTCGCGAGCGCGCCGCCGACTAATATGGGTTCGATGGTCGAGCGTGCGTTTGACGCGGGATGGGGCGGAGCGGTTTGGAAAACACTGGGCGAACCCATCGTAAATGTCTCGTCGCGGCTTGCGGGACTCGATCAGGGAGCGCTTCGTCTGATCGGCCTCAACAACATTGAACTCATCACGGACCGGCCGCTCGACGTAAATCTGAAAGAGATCTACGAGTGCAAAAAGAAGTATCCGCACAACGCCGTGATAGTTTCTCTAATGGTCGAATCGAAACGCGAGGCGTGGCACGAGATCGTGAAACGCTCGCAGGACACGGGCTGCGACGGTTTTGAACTTAATTTCGGCTGCCCGCACGGCATGAGCGAGCGCGGAATGGGTGCAGCGATGGGGCAGGTTCCCGAATACACCTGCATGGTCACGGAGTGGGTCAAAGAGGTTTCGGACCTGCCGGTCATTGTGAAACTAACTCCGAATGTTACCAACATCGTTCCTCCCGGAAAGGCTGCGCAGAAAGGCGGCGCCGATGCGGTGTCGCTTATCAACACGATCAATTCGATCATGGGCGTCGACGTTGAAACGATGGTGCCATACCCGAATGTGAACGGCATGGCCGCGCACGGCGGCTATTGCGGTCCGGCGGTGAAACCCATCGCGCTGAATATGGTCTCTGAGCTTGCGCGCGATGCGGAATTCAACATCCCTATCAGCGGTATAGGCGGGATAAACACATGGCGCGACGCCGTCGAATTTTTGCTGCTCGGCGTGGGAAATGTTCAGGTTTGCACGGCGGTCATGCACTACGGCTATCGCATTGTCGAAGATATGATCGATGGCCTTAATAATTACCTGGATGAAAAAGGCTTTGCATCCGTAAACGACATTGTCGGAAAATCTGTCAGCCGCGTTACCGACTGGGGCAACCTCGATCTAAATTACGACGTAAAGGCGCACGTCAATAACGAGTACTGCATCCGCTGTAACCTTTGCTACGTCGCCTGCGAGGATGGCGCACACCAAAGCTTTGAATTTCATGAGGTCGACGGCAAACGCTACCCGCGCGTCATCGAGGAAGAATGTGTAGGCTGCAACCTGTGCGCCCTGATCTGTCCATCGCCCGGCGCGATCACTATGATACGAAAGGACGAAGGCGGTGAGACACGCTCATGGCGCGAACTGACTCAGGGCAAATAAAAACAGCTATCTGACAGCCGGAGTTTCTTGATACTATTTTACACGTTCGCCAGGTTATAACGAATTATTGCCAGGAATGCTTGGCGAAAAACGCTAGTGGTTTTTCGGCGCGGGCACGCTGCTGTGGTTAAACGCAGGATGCATCCAGTCGTCACCGATCCAGACCGCGAATGAGCCCACGACAAAAAATAAAAGACTTGCAAGGATAATGGCACTGACATATTTCATGCCATTTCCGTTGTCCGTTCCCATAACACCTCCCATTAAAATCAGGGTGCTCTAACAAACGATCTCGGTCTCCTCTAATATTAATTTTACTCCTGAACCGTCATAATTCAAACTAATTTGCTGGGTGATTTTGCTGCTTACTTTCGCTATGGTTGAATGTTATTCGGAGTAAAAGCCGGAGTTAGTCTATGAATATACGGCCCGCCAGGCTGACCGACGCCTCGCAGATCTGCGAGATTTATAATCATTACATCCTGGCCTCGCATTGCACGTTTGAGATCTTGCCGATCGATACTGCTGAGATGGGGTCCCGGATATCGGACGTGCTCGACCACGGTTTTCCTTTCCTGGTTGCCGAACTCGATGACAAACTTCTTGGTTACGCTTACGCCCGGCAATTCCGAACGCGTCCGGCGTATCGCCATTCTGCGGAGACCTCCGTTTATATAAGAAATGGCAGCGAAGGCCGCGGCATCGGGACAGCTCTTTACGAACGCCTTTTCGAAGCAATTTCAAAACTCGACTTTCACGCCGTCATCGCCGGGGTCGCCCTGCCGAACGATGCAAGCATTAGGCTTCACGAAAAATTCGGGTTCGAAAAAGTCGCCCATTTTCGCGAGGTCGGATTCAAATTCGGCAAATGGATCGATGTCGGATATTGGCAATTAAGCAAAAACGCCACTTTATAAAACCCAGCAAAAAAGCCATTTTGCCTTATTGACATCGTCAATATGAATCAATTCCGTTCATTCTGCGTTTAACATTGTAAATAATTGTTGACAAGTGTTGTGCAGTATTGTAATTTAATTGAGTAACGACGTTACAAGTCGTTCACCCTTCGCCACCCGATGCGAAAAGTTTTCTAAAACAAAAAAACTACTCTGTAGTTGTAAAAATATCTGTAACGATTGGGGTATTTGGCACTGCATTCAGTCGGCCTGTCCAAAGATGTCCTGTCTTCGCTGTCATTCAGAAGGTGGCAACCAATCTTCAAAGCCCATATACCCCTAATCGATTTTAGAAAACTTGACATACCAAACAAGATTTGCGTGAAAGCCAAAAAGGAGTAAGAAAATAATGCTGCTCGGTAAAAAGAAAAGCGTTGCCGGATTAGACGTAGGTTCCAGCTCGGTCAAAATGGTTGAGCTCGAAGGCAAAGCAAACAATCTGAACCTTGTAAGCTTCGGCTTCGAAAATCTGCCGTCAGACACGATCATCGACGGTCAGATCATGGAGCTGAACGTAGTTTCCGATGTTATTCAAAACGTTTGCACCACTCACCAGATGAAAGCCGACCAGGTCGTCACGGGCGTCAGCGGGCATTCGGTGATCATAAAGAATATTGTGCTGCCGCCGATGAGCCGCGAGGAACTCGAAGAGTCGATCGACTGGCATGCCGAAGAGCATATTCCTTACGATCTGGCCGATGTCAGTCTTGATTATCATGTAACGGCTGAAACTCCTGAAGCTACGCATGTGCTGATCGCCGCGTGCAAACGCGAGCGTATAGACAATATCAAACAGGCAATTCAGCTTTCGGGCAGAACGCCCGTCGCTATCGATGTTGACACGTTCGCACTTCAAAATTGCTACGAGGTCAACTATCAGCCGACCGATTCGCAGGTTGTTACCTTATTGAATATCGGCGCCTCGACGATGAATGTGAACATCGTGAAGGGAACACGTTCGTTGTTCAGCCGCGACATCACGGTCGGCGGCAGCCAGTTTACTGACGTGCTGCAAAGGAGCCTGGGCCTGAACTATCAACAGGCTGAAGCAGTCAAACGCGGCGTCAGCAATGCAGCTCCGGGCGTTGAAGAAAAATCGATCGAGCCGTTGATGAACAATGTGACGGAGATCGTCGCGATGGAGATACAGAAGACATTCGATTTCTATCGTGCAACGACCGAAGACAATCAGACAGTTGTCCAAAAGATCCTTATCTCGGGCGGCGGTTCAAAACTTAACGGCCTCGCGGCCGAGCTTTCACGCCGGCTCGAGCTACCCGTCGAAATCCTCAATCCGTTCAGAAACATCAATGTCGATTCCGGCAAATTCGACCCAGCGTACTTAAATGAGATCATGCCCGAAATGGCTGTGGCCGTCGGCTTGGCAATAAGGGGAGTGTAACAAAAATGATCAAAATAAACCTTTTAAATTCTGTTACCGAACGCCAGGGCGGCGCTCTCGCCGCCGTCGACGGCAAAATGAGCAGCCCGGGATCACGTCTTCTCATAATGGCACTGACTGTCGGATTTCTGTGCGTGGCCGTCATCGGCTGGGACGTGATCAGCACCCGCATGGCAAAGGCCGACGCCGAACAGCAACTTGCCGAACAGCAGCAGATCGCGAAGGAACTTGAAGCTGTTATGAATGAGCAGAAAGACCTTCAGGCAAAGATCGACAACATCGATGCCCGCATCAATGCGATCAAGAACCTGCGTGCTTCCCAAGCGGGTCCGAGTGCGGTTCTCGAGGCTATGCGTGAACGTGTTTCAATGGTTCCGGGACTATATCTTGAGAGCGTTGAACAAAAAGGCAATCAACTTGAGTTCAAAGGCAGCTCGCCGGACGAGTCGCAGGTCACCCAGTTTGGGCGCAGCCTCGAATTTTCAAACGGGCTCTTTTCAAATCTCAACATAGAGACCAAACGAGTCGATGCAGCAAATCAGCCTCAGTCAGCACTAAATTCGAATTCGAATGTGCCAAAAGTGCAGGTCGTCAGCTTCACGATTAAGACCGACTACACGCCGTCCAAGGCACCTTCGCCGAACGCCGCTACGACAGCGTCCGTGCAAGGTCCGGCCCAAAATCAGAATGCAGCGGCAGCGCCGGTGCAGGTCGCCAAGAACTAGAACAATTTTCACCTTCAAACTATCTCGACCGAGAAGGAAACTATTATGTTAGAGAAACTCAAAAACCTACGTTGGCACTTCCAGCTCATAATTCTGGTTTCGATCGCCGCCTTGTTATACGGATCCGTCTACTACTTCGTCACCAGCGAAACGCGAACGGAAACGAACGATATACGCACAAAAGTCGATGCTCTCAAGGCCCAAAACGCAGCGGCCAAGATGGCGACCGAGCACATTACCGAGCTCAGGGCTTTGTTTGCAAGCAAGACGCAGGAGTACGAAGAGCTAAAGGTCCTTCTGCCCGAACAGCGTGAGATCACGAATGTTCTCGCAGGCCTGCAGGACACTGCCAAATCAAGCCGTATGATCGTGATGAGATTTTCTCCGCGTGACGATGCGCAGCAGGACACCATAATGGCCAAGCCCGTCGAGATCGAGGTGGACAGTAACTTTAACAATCTTCGCTCATTTTTTGAAAGTATGGCGAAGCTTCCTCGCATCGTGTCCGTAAGCGATTTCAAGTTGAACCAGCTTGATAAACAGACTGCCGAAAAGACACTGCACGCTCAGTTCCTGCTGACCGCTTATTATGCGACCCCTGAAGATCTGCTTCAGAAACAAGCGCAGGCGGCGAAACAGGCTCAAGCGAAAGGTAAACCCGGCGCTCCGGCACCCAACGGCCAACCCGCCGCACAGCCCGATCAACCTCAACCCGCTAAATAGCACACCACCAGTGCACTTAACCACCGGATTCAGAGAGAAAAAGCCATGATCAACAAATCGAATATTTCAAAAGTCTTCAGTTTCAGCGTAGCCCTGGCCGGAATAATAATATTCGGCGCCGCTGTTCAGACGAACGCCCAGAGCCGCGACCCGTTCACAAAACCGGGTTACGCCAAAACGCGGCAGCAAGGCGGTCCCGCTGCCGGCAAAGGCGCACCTAAGGCGCCGGTAGTTCCGGGAGTCCCGCCGATCGAGCAGAGAATCGAATACTATAAGCGGCTGCGTGAAAGCGCTGCTGCTAGTGGTGCTCCCCTGCCGAAGGTTACGAGCGTTCTTACTCTGAATGAAATGGCGGTGACTGGTATTTTCAAGACCCCGCGCGGCTACGCCGCCATGGTCGAGGCGATGCCGATCAAGCTTTCGTACACGATCTATCCGGGCGAAAGGTTCTTTGACGGCCAGCTCGTTGCGGTTGAAGAAAACAGACTTGTCTTCAAAAAGGTCACGAAGGTTGGAAAGGGCAAGTTCGTGGCATCAGTCGAAAACAAACCATTGCGGCAGTACACGACAAAATCTCAGATCGAAGGCACCGCTCCTGTTCAGCCCACGGACAACCAGACTGAAGCTTCAAATAATAACAGCAGCGAGCCGGCGCCGGTGACTGCCAAGGAAGCTAAATCCGCAGCACCAGCGGCGATCATCTCGCCGTTGGACGAAATGAATATGCAGCCAAAGAGCGAGCCGGAAAAAACCGCGAAGAGCGTTAAAAAAGCGGTGAAAGTTGCCAGGAACAAATAGTATTTTCACGAAGGCGGCGTGTCCCGACGCGCTGCTCAAATCCATTAGAGTTAGTCCACTACAGCCCATTTCTTTGGTCCACACAAAGAGTCAAAATTGTAACGGAGGAAACATGAATTCTCTTCATCAACTAGCCATCTGTGCCCGCCAGGCTCTGATCGCTTTAATTGTAATAAGTTCTTTAGCCCTTGCAGTGGCGGCCCAAAAACCCGAAAACCTTCAGCAAGGCAAAATGTACGGTGAACCGGGGTTTCGCGGCGAGCCGATCAATCTGAACGTCGTCAATGCAGACATCCGCGACATTCTCAATTACATCACCGAGCAGTACGGCATCAATTTTGTTATCGACAAATCCGTTAAGGATGTTCCGGTAACGGTGCACGTGAACGACGTTCCCTGGAACATCGCTCTCGACTCGGTCCTGCGTGCTCAGGCACTCGGTGTTCAGGCGAACGGCAACATCCTTCGCATCGCGGAATCGTCTGTTTTGGCATCCGAAGGCGAGATCTACCGTAAACAGCGTGACACGCAGCTCGATTCGTCACCCCTTTACACAGAGTTTTTCCGGTTGAATTACGCGGACGCTCTGGGCCGGTCCAGCCGCGGCGGCACGACCGCGGGTACGTCAACCTCCGGAGGAGGCTCAGGCGGCTCGTCAGGCGGTGACTCAGGCGGCGGAGGCGGAGGCATCGCGGGCGGATCGGGCGGCCAGAACGGCGGTATTTTGCCGATCATCAAACGACGTCTTTCCAGACGTGGTTCTATTGAGATCGACCCGCGTACAAACTCGCTCATCGTAACCGATGTCAGAGAAAATATGGACATGGTTCGAAAGCTTATCGACATACTCGATCAGCCCGAGCCTCAGGTTGAGATCGAAACACGCATCGTTGTAGCAACCCGTACTTTCAGCCGTGATATAGGCGTTCAGCTTGCAGCGTTGGTCCTTGGACCCCGCGGCAGCGGCGGCTCGGGTTCAACGATGCCGGGAAGCCAGGAGGCGGATGGAAGCGGCGGTGGATCAGGAGGCTCAGGTGGTCAGAACACTACCGGCTTTCGTCGTAACGGAATTCCTGTTGGTATTGGAATGGAACCCGACAATAGCCTGCTTTCGTCGATCCCGAATACGGTCATCGGCTTGACCACCGGTATTTTTGGAACGGCTCAACTCAGCGCGTTGATCACAGCCGGTGAGAAAAAAGGCGAGGCAAAAGTGATCGCCACACCGCGTGTTACAACGCTAAATCGTCAGGATGCGAAGATCGCAAGCTCGACAAAGATACCGATCGTCACCGTTCAACCGGGAAGCGCGGCCGGCGGAGCAGTTGTTGCAACAACGACGTATGTTGATGTGCCGCTAAGCCTGACGGTCAACCCGCAGATCACGGACGTTGGCGATATCGTGCTCGACGTCACGGCTGAAAACAGTTCGACCGCTCCGGTAGTCGGCGGTGGTGCTCCGGCGATCAATACCCAGAGCATGCAGACCCGCGTCACTGTGCCCGACGGTGGTACGACAGTGGTCGGCGGCGTTCTGTTCGACGACGAACGGGAAAGCCAGGACCGAACACCGGGACTGTGGAAAATACCGGTTCTCGGCAATCTGTTCAAACGCAAAGGCATTACGCGCAACACGAACGAGATCTTGTTCTTCATCACGCCGCGTGTTGTACGTCCCGAGGGTGACAATAGGCCCGGCCAATCTGGTGTAAAAACGAACCAGACGATCTTGCAGCCGGTTCCGCTTGGCAA
>DATJGV010000313.1:0-8906 GCA_035494575.1 Pyrinomonadaceae bacterium
TGTCACCGCCGCGATGTTGCGGACCTGGCCCGTAAGATTCGACGCCATGAAGTTCACATTGTCCGTCAGGTCCTTCCACGTACCGGAAACGCCTTTTACTTCGGCCTGTCCGCCCAGCTTCCCTTCCGTACCCACTTCACGAGCCACGCGGGTTACTTCGGATGCAAACGAGTTAAGCTGATCCACCATCGTGTTCAGCGTATCTTTTAGCTCGAGGATTTCGCCGCGAACCTGCACTGTTATCTTCTTTGATAGGTCGCCGTTCGCCACCGCGGTTGCGACTTCGGCAATGTTTCGAACCTGGCCGGTCAAGTTGCTCGTCATCAGGTTTACGTTGTCGGTGAGGTCCTTCCACACGCCGCCGACGCCCTTTACGTCAGCAACGCCGCCGAGTTTCCCTTCGGTTCCCACTTCGCGAGCCACGCGAGTAACCTCGGACGCAAATGACGACAGCTGATCAACCATCGTGTTTATCGTGTCTTTTAATTCGAGAATTTCTCCGCGTACGTTTACCGTGATCTTTTTCGAAAGGTCGCCGTTCGCCACGGCGGTTGTAACCTCTGCTATATTTCGCACCTGGTCGGTAAGATTGTTCGCCATCAGGTTCACGTTATCGGTCAGATCCTTCCACGTTCCCGACACGCCGCGAACCTCAGCTTGTCCGCCGAGCTTCCCTTCCGTACCGACTTCACGAGCCACGCGAGTAACCTCGGACGCGAATGACGACAGCTGATCAACCATCGTGTTGATCGTGTTCTTCAATTCAAGTATCTCGCCCTTAACATCAACAGTGATCTTTTTCGAAAGGTCGCCGTTCGCCACAGCGGTTGTAACCTCGGCAATGTTTCGAACCTGGCCGGTGAGGTTGTTTGCCATCAGGTTCACGTTTTCTGTAAGGTCCTTCCACGTACCGGAAACCCCTTTGACCTGAGCCTGGCCGCCAAGCTTTCCTTCGGTCCCCACTTCGCGAGCCACACGGGTAACCTCTGACGCAAACGACGAAAGCTGCGTCACCATCCGATTCACCGTTTTACCGGTCCTCAAAAATTCACCTTGCAGTGCGCGGTTATCGATCTCGAGGTTAAAGTTTTGCGACAGGTCGCCTTCCGCCACGGCTCCGATAACGCGGGCTACCTCGGTCGTCGGTTGTGCAAGGTCGGTAATAAGATCGTTGACCGAATCGATGCACGATCCCCATGAGCCGCCGGCACGGTTCAGCCGTGCCCGCTGGGCGATCTTTCCTTCCTTGCCGACGACCTCGCTGATGCGGGCAAGTTCCGAGGTCAGCAGCTCGTTCTTCTCGATTATCTCGTTCAGCGCCTCGTAGATCTTTCCCGGAGTTCCCGTTTTATTTTTTGGCATTCGAACAGAAAAATCTCCTCTTCTTACCGCGTTCAACGTTTCGAGCAAGAGCTTCGGGTCGATCGCGACCGAGCGGGATTTTCCGTTCGTGCTGTGCCTCGCGGGCGCTGTTCCGTTAGACTTTTGGTTTGTGGCAGTCGTAACTGTTCGTGTGCTCATGTGTTCCCCTTTTTGTGTGATATTGACGGACAGAGACACCGTTCCGCCCTGTGGACCGGGTTGGGGCATACCCATAGCGAAGCGGATTGCTCTGAAGTGATAGTATAAGCCCGATTTACTGTGAATAAAAGCGAAAACTTTAGGCGCGGGCCGGGAATTTTCGGGGCCGATCAGACCTACATTTTGCTTTTAGGCCGAGGCTCAAGCAAAATATATCTGGTTATCAAATTTCCGGAAATCCTATGTTTTGTACAAAATGCGGGGCAAACAATCTGGACGACGCCGTATATTGTCAAAAATGCGGCGAACTTATCGCTCCGGAAGAGGAAACGCGTGTCGCCGTGCGGAAACGGGACGATTCCGAGATCTCGGAAGACAGTCCAATTGTCACCGTCACTCCGACACTGAAATTTGTAAAAGCCGGGTATGTCGCTGCCGTTATTGGGGCAATTCTGCTGGTCGCGCTCTTGAGCTTATTTGTAACGGCGGTTCCGGCTTGGGTTGCCGTTTTGCTCGGATTGCTGCTGCTTTTGATCCCTGCATATTTTCATCTGCGGCAAAAGCTTGTTAAATATACGCTCACCGGCACAAAGATCGAGATCGATTCGGGACTGATCTCGCGGACAACGAGAAACATTCCGTTAACCCGGATACAAGACGTTACAGTTTCGTCAACGGTCGGACAGCGGCTCCTGGGTTTTGGCAGCGTCGTCATCGACAACGCAAGCGAGGATGGCGGCAAGATCGTGCTGAGAAATATTGACTCACCGCGAAAATTCGCTGACAGGCTGCTGCATCAGATTCGACTGTTGGAAAGATGAAAAATGAAAAAAGGTTAAAGTGAACGAGTGAAAAAGCTAGTTGCATTTAATATGGCTAATGCACTTTTCTACATAATTACCTTTCCGCTTTTTCACTTTTGCAATTTATGAGAACTCTCTTTGTCACCGGTGGTGCCGGTTTTATCGGATCGGCGTTTCTGCGATTGGTTCTGGAACAACATCCGGAGTTTAAGGTTGTTAATTTTGACGCGCTCACATACGCCGGAAATCTCGAAAACCTGAAAGGCCTTGACGCGTCCCGACATCAATTTATCAAAGGCGACATTTGCGATCGCGGAGCCGTGCTGAACGCGATGCCGAACGGTTGCGATGCCGTGTTCAATTTTGCCGCCGAATCGCATGTTGACCGCAGCATCCACTCGGCTGACGAATTTCTAAAGACGAATATTATCGGGACGCAGGTTTTACTTGATGTTGCACGCGAAAAAGGTGTTCGACGGTTCGTTCAGATCTCGACCGACGAAGTAATGGGCAGTCTTCCCGAAAACAGCGATGAATTTTTTACCGAGGCTTCGCCCCTGCGTCCTAATTCGCCGTATGCCGCATCAAAAGCGTCTGCCGAATTCGTCGTCCGAGCAGCCCAAGAGACGTTCGGCATCGATGCCGTTATAACCCGATGCGGAAACAACTATGGCCCGCGCCAGTTCCCCGAAAAGCTGATCCCGCTAATGATCGCAAACGCGGTGAACAACGAGCCTCTGCCGGTTTACGGCGATGGCAAGAACGTGCGCGACTGGATATTTGTTGACGATCATTGCCGTGCTATCTGGCTTGCTTACAAAAAAGGGATGTCAGGCGAAGCGTACAACATCGGCGCCCGAAACGAGCGCGAAAATATCGAAGTCGTCAAGGCGATTCTCGACGCTTTGGGCAAGCCGCACGACCTGATCAAATTTGTTACCGACCGCTTGGGCCACGACAGGCGTTACGCTATCGATCCGCAAAAAGTGGAAAATGAACTCGGTTGGAAACCATTGACGACGTGGGAAGCGGGCCTGGAAAAAACCATCGAATGGTATCTTGCAAATCAAGACTGGGTAAACCATATCCGCAATGGCGAATACCGCGAGTATTACCGGAAAATGTACGGCGCGAGCTTGAGTTAGGGAACGACGTCATAGCCGATTTTGAAAATAATCCGTGTCGATACGTCTTTTCTCAGTTCATCCGCACTCCGGTCTTGTCTAAATAAGATGAAAATTTTGATCACAGGTGCAAATGGCATGGTCGCGCAGGCCGCGGTCAACTACTGCGGCTCGATCGGCGATCAGGTTTTTGCGTTGCCCCGGCCGGATCTGGACATAACCGACCGCGATGCCGTTTTGGAGAAACTCGCAGCGATCAAACCCGATGCTGTTATTAACTGCGCCGCATTTACCGATGTTGACGGCGCCGAATCCGCCGAAACCTCCTGCTACGCTGCTAATTCAGACGGCGTTGAAAACCTTGCGGTCGCTTGTAAAAAGATCGACGCCGCGTTTGTAACCATATCGACCGATTATGTTTTCGATGGTAATAATTCCGGTTTTTACACGCAGCGCGATACGCCGAATCCGCAGGGCGTCTATTCCAGATCGAAACTCGAAGGTGAGATCAGAGCGCGAAACGCTTATGCACGCTCGATAATCGTTCGTTCCGGCTGGATCTACGGACCGGGCGGAACTAATTTTTTGAGCGTAATGCACGATCTGCTTGCTGAGGGTAAATTGATAAAGGCGATCGCGGATTCATACGGAACTCCAACATTTGCGATCGATCTTGCGCGAAGGCTTCGCGAGCTCGTCGAACTCGACATGCCGTGCATTTTTCACGTAACCAATTCGGGCGCCGGAACGAGCTATCTAGGATTTGCGGAGGCAGTTTGCAAGGCAGGAGGTTTCGACCGGAGACTGCTGCAAAGTGTTTCAAAGGACGATCTAAAACGTCCGGCACCGCGTCCGGCAAGTTCGAAATTGGCGTGCATTTTTAGTGAGCGTTTTGGATTGGAACCGCTGCCTGACTGGAATGATTCGCTGAAGAAGTTTCTAAACCTGAAAAGTGAGAAAGTGAGAAAGAACGTATAGCCTTTCTCACTTTCTTCTTTCACTTCTCAACTTCTCTCTTTATCCCTTCGTACTGTGAATCGACTCAACTTCTTCCATTAACGGCGTCGAATCATCGTCCTCCGCAGCTTTGTAATAATTGTAATAGCCGGCGCCGTAGTATTCGTATTCGACCGAACCGGACTTGATGCCGTTCAGCACAACGCCGTAAATACGGGCTCCGATCGTTCCGAGACGTTGTTTGAACCGGCGCATCAGGTGGACCGAACTCTTGCCCGCCATTGCCACGAGAACGACGCCGTCAACGATCGTTGAAAGTATCGCCGCATCGGTGAACGAGATCGCGGGCGGCGAGTCAATGACGACATGCTTGAATCTACCCTTGAGGAACTGAAGAAGGTTTCTCATCTCGTTCGAACCCAGAAGTTCCGTCGGATTCGGCGGTATCGGGCCGCTGGTGATCACTTTCAGTCTTGGCAGGTCCGGATATGTCTTCAAAAGATTTTCCGTATGGCGTTCACCCGAAAGATAGTTCGTCAGCCCGTGACTGTTGTCCATTTGGAAATGGCTGTGAAGCCGCGGCCGGCGCAAGTCGCAGTCGATCAAAACCACATCGGCATCGGCTTGGGCAAGCGTAATGGCGGTGTTGATCGCCGTTGTCGTTTTGCCCTCGGACGGCTGAGACGACGTAACCAGAATGGTTTGCGGTGGTTTGCCCGCCGACGAGAACAGCAGCGACGTTCTCAGGTGCCTGTAAGCTTCGGCCATCGGGGAGCGAGTCTCTTCGAGCGTTATCAACGCGGCGGTTGATGCTATAGCTCCGTTTCCGTTTTTAGGCGCCAGGCTCAACCTGCGTTTTTCGACCCCAGCGTATTGCGGGATCAGTGCAAGGGTCGGCAGACCGAGATGGCGGCTTATGTCGTCGGAGCTCTTGACCGAATCGTCAAGATAATCCATCAGCAGCGCAAGGCCAACACCGGCACACAGCGAAAGTAGGAACGCTACCAGAATATTGCGGTTACGCTGCGGCCCTATAGGTGACGTCGGCACAACGGCGTTGCTTGTGATGCTGATGTTGTCAGGCTGATTGCTCTGTATCGAGAGCTCCTGTTCCTTTTGTCGCTGGATGTAGGCGTCGAGCAGGCTTCGGTTCGTTTCGATCTCGCGTTTTTGCGTGGTCAGGGCTGTCATAGCCGTTCCCTGAACATTGGCGTGCGCCGCCTCCTGATTGTATGAGGCAAGAAGCTGTGCCTCGCGATTCTTAGCAGAGTCAAGCTGGGCCTTAAGGCTGACGATCGTCCCGCTGATCGCGTCTTTTTGGGTCTTCTTCTGGTCGGTGTCGATAATTTCCGCGACCTCTTTCTCCGATTTTTCTTTCGCCGCCTTGAGCGATGCTATTTTCTCTTCGTTCTGCTTTACCGGTGCGTACTCAGGGTTATATTTCACCAGCAATTCGGCTCTCTCGGTTTCAGCGGTCTGAATCTGTTTGTCAATATCGCGGATCTGGTCCTGCAGTTTTGCCTTTCGTTCGGCGTTCAATCGAACTGCGTCCTGCACTATCTTACTTTCGGAAATATCAGGGATGTTCATCGCCTCGCCGCGGCTGTTCGCTTGTATCGCCGTGTTATAGCGGGCTTCGAGCTTGCGGCGGTCGTCCATCGCGGTCATCCACTGTTCGCTCATCGTCTGGAGGCGGCTTGCGGCAAGATCTCCTCCTTTTTCAGCAAGCGGCAGCTTATACCTCTGCATGGAGTCTATGAGCTGGGCTTCCTGGTCGCTGATCGTGGCTTTCAGGTCCTCGATCGATTTCGAAAGGTCTTCGTAGGCCTGTTTTGCACCCTGCGTTTCGCGTTCAGCGTCCTGTTTTTGGAACAGTCTTGCAACACCGTCGGCAACCTTAGCAGCGACCTCCGGATTAGTGTTTGTAACCGTAATATTGACAATGTTTGTACGCTCGATTTGGTCGACCTTTAGCCCGCTGCTGATCTGTGCAGCGTATGCCTCGGCCCTTGCGTTCTGCTCCGGCGTAAGCTTGACATTATCGTTTGATCCGGCTTGGTTATCGCTGACGACAGGCAACGAATTCTCCTTATCTTCAGCCTTTTTCCCGCCTGAAAAGATGGAGCGCAGGCTGGAAAACAAGCCCCGCGACGAGTTTCCCGATAAATTTGGATCGCGGTAAAGCCCAAGATCGATCACGACATCTTTCATCAGATCAGGACTTTGCAGTAACTGGAGTTGCGTCTGGTAATAGTTGGCGTCATTGCCGAAGTTGATGTTTATTGAATCTTTGGATTGGACCTTCGGTTTTCGCGGCTCGATGACCATTTCCGTGGTCGCCTGATACTGCGACGGCAGCCTGTACATATAAAATGCAGCCGCGGCGGTCACCAGGATCGTCAACGCCAAAATAAGCGGCAGGCGCTTGTAGATAATGTTCAAATACTGACGAATAGAGCGTTTACTCTCAAACGCTTCGTCGTCGTAAAACGAAGAATAACCCGAAGCATAGTCGTGGTGAGCGGTGTGAAGATCACCTGAAACAGGCAAGGGAGTCAGCCTCTGATCGTTTTCCATACTACTGTCGTACCTATATTTACCTAATTATTCAAAATAATTGCCAAGAACTTGTTTTATAACATATTTAGCTGGATTTTTCACGAAAATCTCGGAATTTATCGGCTTGGCTTTGCCGCTTTTGGTCTCAAAGTCAGGCAAATGTTATACTTTTTATTTGCATTTTTTACGATTTTTGTTGAGTTATTAGACCTATATGACTGGAATTACCGAACGAGAAGCTGTTACGCCGAATTTCGATTTTGAGCTCGGCATTGACGGATTTCGCTATTCGGATCTTTACGACGCGGTGAAACTCCGTGAGTTGGCCGAGCGTTTCTACTCCGAACTGATCGAAGAACAGGCGGTTACGGGAACGGCATTAAAGAAGTACATCGAGGCCGAGGGCCGGGGTTACGAACCAAAGGTCGAGTCGAAGATCTTGACGGATTCTGCTCCGTTCTTATCGCGATTTATAGCTCGGATCTTCAAAATTACACCCGCCGTTCTCGAACTGGAAAGGGAGATTCTCGATCAAAACCCCATCTGGAAATACAAATTTTTTGTCCAGCGCCGTGCGATAAAAAAGTTCAAGGCGGAGCAGATCGCCGACCTGAACGAAAATCAATTATGGCTAGCCGTAACAGAGCTTCGCAACGAGGGATTTGGCGACACGTTGCGGCATGACGACGAGCTTTCGATCTCCGACATGACGTCGCTTTTGCTTGACGCGGAAGACGCACTTACCAAAACACCCGACAGCACTGGCTCACACGCAAAAACCGTCGAGCAGATCAATCACGCCTACGCGAAACTGAAAGACAAAACCTTTGGAAAGCTGTTTTCTGAGGCGGTCGTCGAGACCGACGCGACCGGCGACCTGCTTGCGGTCAAGGCCGCTCTTGGCCTGATCGAAAAATGGTCCGCTGCGGCGTTTTTTAACAAATCAAAAAAATGGTACAGCTTTAAGACGCCGCACGCTCTCGATTATCAAAATCTTGTGCATCTGATCCATCCTGAGCCCAAGCTGCACAACATAATGCGCGGCGCGGCTGAGGAGATGCGGCGACGTGACGGCTTTAAGCTGACCGACGACCGGGGCACGATGCGCGACGCGCTTTATGAGGTCGATTACTGCCTCATATGCCACGAGCGTGAAAAGGATTCGTGTTCAAAAGGGCTGCACGATCCGGACGGTTCGACGAAACGCAATCCGCTCGGCATCAAGGCTGACGGATGCCCGCTCGACGAAAAAATTTCCGAGATGCACCTGCTGAAAAAGCAGGGCGATGCGATAGCTTCGCTGGCGCTGGTTGCGATCGACAATCCTATGTGTGCGGGCACGGGCCACCGCATCTGCAACGACTGCATGAAGGGCTGCATTTTCCAGAAGCAGGATCCGGTCAACATTCCGCTCGCCGAAACGGCATCGCTGACGGATGTGCTGAATTTGCCGTACGGTTTCGAGATCTACAATCTGCTGACGCGGTGGAATCCGCTCAACGCAAAACGGCCGTACCCGCTGCCTTACAACGGAAAAAATGTGCTGGTCGTCGGCCTCGGCCCGGCGGGTTACACCCTTTCGCATTATCTGCTCAACGAAGGCTTTGGCGTTGTCGGCATGGATGGCCTCAAGATCGAGCCGCTGCCGGCGGAATGGACCGGCAACAACGGCAAGGTCTGTCCGAAACCGATCAAAGAACTGCACGAAATAACCGACGATCTCGATGAGCGGATATTGTCGGGTTTCGGCGGTGTTTCGGAATACGGAATTACTGTCCGCTGGGACAAGAATTTCCTGACCATGATGCAGTTGATACTGTCGCGGCGCAAGCGCTTTCGCGCCTACGGCGGTATCCGTTTTGGGGGAACGCTGACGATCGAGGATGCATGGGATTTCGGTTTCGACCATATCGCCATCGCGACCGGCGCGGGCAGGCCGACG
>DATJGV010000314.1:0-4516 GCA_035494575.1 Pyrinomonadaceae bacterium
GATGGGGCGTCTTTTGAAATCTCGATGGGTAGAACAAAAACAGCCTCGTTCTCGTAGAACTGCGTGTCCATGTTGAAATTTGGATCGAAAATGACTTGTGGCAGCGGGCTTTCAATCTCACCTGAAAGCCTAAATATCGCCCCTTCTGGCACTGTGATCCGAGTCGGAATCGGTCCCCCCTTGGATTGTTCCGGTGAGTAAAGATGCCAACCCTCTTCGATAGTCGCAATCGCCTGAACTTCAAATTTGTCCCCCGCCCTGACAGCCCCCGATCCTGTTTTTCTTAATGACCATCGAATTGGGTCAAGGTCCTGAGCGGAAACAAACATCGCTAGGCAGATCAGGCAAAAGATCAATGAAAAACAGGGGAGGAAAAATCTTATAATTCGCATCTTTATAACTTGATGGCAACACTTACTTTGACGCCAAATTAACTATCGCCGACTGTAGGACCTTTTTGGTTTTGTTATCCTGCAAAAATGCCACGACAGACAGGTTTTTGCCGTCAATTTTATTTTTCTTATATTTGAACTCAACCTTTAACCCTTCGGGAACAGTTCCGCCAAAACGCTGCTTAAACTCAGCAGTTTTTTCAACAGCGAATGTGTCGTAGTAGCTCGCGTTTTGTTCGACGATCTTATTAATATCGAATATGTAGTCGAACTTGATTGATTTTGTCGGATCAACCTTAAAGCCAAATTCTCTTTTGGTGTTATCACCGGCCAGTGCACGCACAACCATCATCTGAAACCGTAGCCCGTTTTCGCCACTGTAAGTTACCTCGTTTTCAACTAGGGCGATCTGTAACGAGACGTCATCCGAAACATTATTGATTTGATCGGTGTTTATCTTTACGGAAACATTTTGACCATTTCGTTTCGCGTTAAGAGAGATTTTCGCTTCCGCGGGAACTTCTAGTTCGGCCCGAAGATCATCGTTCAGCCCCTTGGCGATTTCCTGAATCTCGTTGGCCTCTCCATCGCTGCCGTAATAATCCCCTTCTTTGTCCGACTTTTTGCCGTCAAATATGATAGTGGGCGCTCCTTGTATTCCGTAATATTTCACCCTCGAATCCGCCGAATAATTCCCAAGCGGATCCCAAACAGGAGCATGCCAGTGATAAACAAGGAGAACCAGCTCCTTTGGCGTGTAGTCCTTTAGAGCGGTTTCGAACGTGTAATCAACCGGTATGCACGGAATACAACCCGCCCCCGTAAAAAACTCTGCCAGAACTGCCCTAACGCTGTGTCTCGATCCGGAATCATACTTTTCGCCCTTTACCGGATTGACATAAGTTTTTTTGTACTGCTCATCGAGATACTGTTCGACGCCTTCGACATTGCCTTGATGTTGCTTTGCGTAGATCGAGTGGAAGTATTCCATTTCTGACGGCTCAAGTTTTCCAGTTAGTGCAGCGATCGTGGCATACTCCAGAGCCGCATCATCCTTTCCGTTTCTTTCAGCCGAGTGAGCTATTCCTAACGCTGCATTCTTGTTCTTTTTGATTGCAAACGATTCGCGATAAGCTTTTTCAGCTTGTTCGAATTTACCGAGTTCAGCCTGGCACTTTCCCAATAGATTGTAAACGTCTGTTTTCGTGCCAACATAAAATCCCCTTGTTCGTTCTATATCGAACTCTCTTTTTTTGAAGTTCGGGTTTTTCTCGACAAGCTCGGCCATCGTGACGTCGTTCTGTTTTTTCTTAAACTCGAGATATTCATTATCGTTGAACGTATCGATTGATTTTTGCGCTAACTCTGCGGCATCCTTGTAAGAGCTTTGGTTAAACAACGCATCGGCACATCGTCTATATATCTCGCCTTTCAGAGGTTCCGGAGCCGATCCTGTGTTTTTTATCAGTGAGTCGATCAGGCTTTGCGCTTCGCCTGCATCTTTAGCCAACTTCACGACTCGGGCAAGTGAATAAAGGTAAGAAGTTCCCCGTTCCGAGTAGGGATATTTATTAAGATATTCGCTAAGGTTCGTGACAAAATCGGCGGCAGTCTTCATCGATTTTGCCAATTTCGCTTCCAGCTCATCTCTTGGCGAAAGTTTGACTACCTTTTTCGGAGCCGCATCAGCCACCGATGAACCGTTCCCTTGGCCGTAAATGCTTCCGCTGAACATTCCCGTCACCAATCCCAAACAAACGGCTGACTTGACCAAAATGACCAGACGAGTGCTTTTCATAGAATTTTTACCTTTTCACTAATGTCCCTTAGGGCCTAATACTTATATGACCGCTTCGGCCACCCCTATCCTAAAAATCTAGCCTCAGGGCAAACTGCATTGAACGAGGCCCGCCAATTTGAAATATTGGATTGAATCCGCCGTCGTTGCTGCCGCCGCCAAGACCTCGACCCAGCATCTGCGTGATCGTGCCAAAGGTTTTGTTATTTACGTCGACAACGCCTGTTGTAGCATTACCTGGCAGAAACAACTGGCTAAAACGGGGATTCGAAAAATTCGTGTGGTTAAAAATGTTAAAGACCTCCCATCTGAATTGAAGGCTCGCCCGTTCGCCGATTGGGAAACGGCGGTGTAGTCCCGTATCAATTTGCCAAGCCCCCGGCCCACGAAAAACATTGCGTCCAAGCGTTCCTTGAACCTGCGAAGGTGTCGCGAATGAAAAAGCCGCCGGATTAAGCCGTCTTCCTCCCGCAACCGTCGGGTCTTCGATCCAGACTGGCACACCTTGAATTAAATTGGGACGACGCTGGTATCTAACGCCAAACAAAGAAGGTGATTGCGACTCGTCCGCGACAACGTTAAAAGGCACGCCGGTTCGGGCAAAAAAGATGCTGTTGAATGCCCATCCGCCCAGGATGGCTTTACTTACGCCATTCCACTTCGGCGAAGGAATTGCGTAGGTTATTCCTCCAGTCACAGCATGACGCACATCGAAGTCAGAATTACCGCTGTCAATGTTTGAATCTGCTAACCTGCCAAGAGTGCGACGTTCCAGATCTTGTGAACCGTTATCGATCGAGTGCGACCAGGTATAACCAAGGTTGGCCTGAAATCCGCGCGACAGTCGGCGCGTAAATTGGGCCTGAAACGCATGGTAATCCGAACTAGAGTCGTTGGACAGAACTGTTACGGTCGAGAACTTAGGGCTAAATGGAAGCGTCGTACTAGGGGTAGCCACGAGTTCAATACGTCTGCTTGTTGCCAATTTTCTTCCTAACGCACCAACATACGACAGCGAGATCGTCTGGCTCTTGCCGAGAGACTGTTCGGCCGTTACGTTCCACTGATAAACTTTTGGTAAGTTATATCCCGGAGCTGCTGCGGTAATGGACGCCCGGTTTGTTGGCCCTAGGTCAAAGTTTGGTGGAGGAAAGACCCCTATCGAGGGTGACAGCGGTACCGATGCTCCAAAGTTGAAGACTGTTTTAGAAAATGGGAAGCCAATGCTTCCAAACCCCGTTTGTCCCAAATCATAAAATATGCCTGCCCCGCCACGCACGACCAATTCACTGCCGGGTTTTTGCCGAAGCTGATAAGAAATTCCAAAGCGCGGCGCGAAATTGTTATATTTTGTCGGATAAACAGGCGTCCCAGCCGGTGCCAGTTCCAAATATGAGAAATCGATCGCATTAGGATCACGCAGTTCCTTTAAGGTCAGAATATCCTTATCGCCTATTGCCGAAGGTGCGGGATTGATTTCCCATCGCAACCCGTATGTCATCGTCATCCGCGGACTGACCTTCCACGTATCCTGACCGTAAAAGGAATAGGTAGGAAACTGAAGTGTGTATCCTACCCCCTTTAAAGCAAGAACGAATTGCGTTACGCCGCTGTTGAGTCCCGCGAGGGAAGCAAACGTAATATTGTCAACAAAACCCGCGGGTGCAATTATAGGAGACAACCAGCGATAATCCGCACCGAATTTAAGCTGGTGTGAACCGATTGAATAACTCAGATTATCGACGACGTTAATTTGGCGTTGCCGATTTAGCTCGTCTGTTCCGATGCTTACGGATGTAAATCCTAATCCACTATTTCCGGCCAACCCATTTACCGAGATGATTCCTCGTCGCGGTCCATCCAACACATTTGGCGGAAAATAAAGCGACTCAGGCGGAGCGATCCCGCCTCCGAAGCCATCAAATATATTGCGCGTGGTTCCATCCTGAATACTCCCGTTTAGCCTCAACTCGTTAATCAGTTTGGCTGTGATGACCTGTGTCGAGCCGATGGTCAAAGTTTGTGTTTTTGTTCCAAGTCGATTTAACTGGGAAAGTGCGGAGGTAGAACGCGAATCGGAAGTCCCTGAGGCCCTGTTGTATCTTCCGAATAATGTGATTCCCTTAGTTAAGTTATGGTCAACCCGCGCACTCCACGCATCTGCAGTCGAAGGCTGCGAAAACGACGATACAAAAACCGCTCCCCCCGTGAGCGCCCCGGATGCGTCGCGAATCTCGGGACCGTTTGGTATTGGGAATGCATTCAGAACATCTCTTGCAATTTGGGTGGAGGCACCTGCTCGCGCAGCCAATGAAGGTACCACCGT
>DATJGV010000315.1:0-6373 GCA_035494575.1 Pyrinomonadaceae bacterium
AAATATGCTTGCTATCGGAATGAAGCCTATAAGAATTATCGTCACAAGGCCCACGCCGATATACAACCAGAATTTGTTTGTGACCACGTTCCAGGCGTTCGCGACGCACCCTTGAGCATCGATCGCGCCGGGTTGAAATTGGATATCAGTCATAAAACTTCGCGAGGGTTGCGCACCGTGCCTCGATGATAGCTTAAAGGCCGCACAATTTAAAAGAAAACCGCCCGAAACATCGAATGCTTCGAACGGCTTCCTGGTACGTTACAAACGATCATTTAGCGTCTTTACGCGGAATCTTTTCGTCCATCATCGCCGATTGATAGATAAATGCGGCCATTATGGTGGCGGCCTGTTTCATATCGTCGGCCTGGATCCGGTCGAAAACGTCCTGGTTCGAGTGGTGCGTTCTTGCATCATACTCGATCTCGTCCTGAATGAACTGAAATCCGGGAAGTCCGATCGCGTCGTATGACAAGTGATCGGTTCCACCCGTGTTCGACAATGTAAGTGTCGTCGCCCCGAGGTCCTTGAACGGGTCGAGCCAGGCCTTAAAGATCGGAGCCACTGCGCTATTTCCCTGCAGATAAACGCCGCGTATTTTACCCGTTCCGTTATCGAGATTGTAATAGGCCGAAAGCTTATCGTACTCACTGCCTTTCACAAGCGTTCCAGGCTGTCCGCCCATTCCAAACGCAGCTGTCGGACTCTGGTTCTGCATCTCGCCAAAATGTTGTTTGACATATGCACGTGAACCGAGCAAACCCTGTTCCTCACCGGTCCACAGCGCGATACGAATCGTGCGACGCGGTTTGAGCCCGGCCGCTTGCAGAATGCGAACTGCCTCCATTGCAACTGCAACACCGGCGCCGTTATCTGTCGCTCCGGTTCCGGCATGCCACGAGTCCATATGACCACCGAGCATTACCAATTGGTCTTTCAGCTGCGGATCAGTACCCGGGATTTCGGCCGTCGTGTTATATACCATCGGATCGTCGTCGTGGTACTGCGTCTGGATATTGACGGTCATTTTGACGTCTGTACCAAATTTGATCATTCGCACGAGGCGATTGTATTCTTCGGTGGCCATCGTCATCTGCGGAATCATTTTCGACTCAGCGTCCTTTTGGTAAGGCTGCAGACGCGTTCGGCTTGTAAACATCTCTAACGGATTTGCCGGGATCTCCTGGGCGACACTTGCGCTCTGTACGAACACGGTACCGCCGCTGCCGTTGCGGCTATTGTCGATGATGACTGCGGCGCCTTCCTGCACCAGGAAATTTGCGCGCTTTGCAGCTTCGACAAACCCTTGCAGCCGACGCTGCATCTGCTCCTGGTTCGGCTGCGGTCGCCGGGCTGCGTCCGCCGGATTCGGAGCGCTTGCCATTTTTGCGAGTTCTTCGTCAGTCAGGCGATTTCCCATCCCGGTAAAATCGGCCTTCAGCTCGCGCGGTTCCGAAATAAGAACGATCTTGCCGTTGAGTTTACCTTTATACTTTTCGAGATCGGCGTCCGTCTTGGCATCAAGATAAACGACTTCGCTTGTAACGGCGCCTTTCGTCGACGGCGACCAGGCTTTCGGATAGGCAATTACCGGAAATGTATAAGGCGCAACGACCTCGGCCTTAAAATCCTTCAATTCCCAACCGCGTCCGAACGGTCCCCACGCTTCGAGCTTTGCATTCTGCAAGCCCCATTTTGTCAGGGTTTCTTTTGTCCATTCATTTGCGTGTTTGAGATTGGGCGAACCGGTCAGCCGCTCGCCGATCACGTCGGACAGATAGCTGAGCGTTTGCATTACCTGCGATTTGTTAAGACCCTCATCGCGAATTTTGTCGATTACCTCTTTTGGCGCGGTGTAAACCGCTTTGGCCGGAGCCGCCGGCGCGGCGGCAACCATCGCGCTTTGAGACGCAGCCTGGCCAAACGCGAAACTAGGAAGCAAAAAGGCGTAAACCAAAATTACGCCGAACAACTTACGTCGTAACATTTTTTATTTCTCCTGAAAAAAACGAATTGAATCTGCTGTATGAAGAGATTAATTGATAATACTACAAATCGGCGATGAAGGTTTCAAATCCGGTAGTCCAAAGTCGCTGCTTTCCAGACGAAAGCTTGCAGAACAGAAACTGACTGTCAGAATTAATTCGACCTGATGTTATAAACAAATTTGTTGACATTTAACAGTGTTTAAGGCGATACTTGTCTTGACGGTAACCCCACTTGCCGTGCGCTTTCGCTACACCGAAAACAAAGAAAAAGTAAAGCAAACAGGCTTTCGCTAAACCCACCCTACCGAAATCCGGCTTCTATTAACTATGAATTCCATCCCATCCGAGGAAGTAGCTGTATCTTCAGGCTGCGCCCTGCCGCCAGCTGCCTTTTATGCCGGTAATGATGTTGCGCTTGCGGGTGAAGCATCGCTTTCCGAATTCGAAGAGAGCGTCCTTGGCTCGGCGGCAGATGCCCTGATCGTTGTCGATTCCGGATTCGAGATCGAATATGTCAACCGCGCTGCTATCGAGCTTACCGGATTTGGCAAAGCTGAGCTGATAGGTCAACCGGCGGACAGTCTTTCAGAGGACAGTCATTTTTTCAGCGAAACGGTCGCAAGCCAGTTCGGAAGCAAATCGACCATAACGGGTTTCGAAACGCTTTTCTTTAGAAAAGACGGAACGTCGTTTCCTGTCTCACTTTCTCTTTCGAAGGCTCGCGATCAAAAAACGGGCGGCAGCCGCATTATTTGCTTTGCACAGGACATCAGCGACCGCAAACGCGTCGAGGCGGAATTTCGGATCATTTCCGAGATCATCCACGGTGTTACGACAACGTCGAATCTGGACGAGCTGCTGCAGCTTATTCACAGGGCGATCGGTAAGATCCTCTATGCTGAAAACTGCTTTGTCGCGCTTTACGATCCGGAAACCGAGTTGCTGCACATGCAGTTTTTCGTCGATAAATATGACCCGCCGCCGCCGCCGCTCGAGGTTGGCAAGGGGTTGACCGCGTACGTCTTTCGCAAGGGCCACGCAATGCTGATGACGTCCGACGTTGTAAATCAATTGATCGAACAGGGCGAAGTGGAATCGGTCGGCACCGATTCGCCCATCTGGCTGGGAATCCCGCTGAGAACGCCGGCCGGCATAATCGGCGTGCTTGTCGTCCAACACTATGAAGACAAAAATGCCTATTGCCGTCAGGACGTTGAGTTTTTAACGTCGGTCGGCGACCAGATAGCTCTTGCGATTGAACGCAAACGGTCAGAGGAAGCGCTCCGAAAAAGCGACGAGCGTTTCCAGCTTGTCACGCGCGCGACGAACGACGCCATTTGGGACTGGAACCTGCAAACCGATGAACTTTGGTGGAACGTGGGTTTTCAAAAATTGTTTGGATATGCGGCTGAGGAGGTCGGCACAACGGTTGATTCGTGGACGGGCCGCGTTCACCCTGACGATTTTGAGCGGGTAAACAATGCGATTTACGAGCTGATCGAAGGCGGCCAGCAAAACTGGGCGGACGAGTACCGGTTTCTTCGACAGGACGGCACATACGCCTTTGTCAAAGATCGCGGTTATGTGGTTTATGACGAAAATGGAAAGCCTGTCCGAATGCTCGGTTCGATGATGGATGTTACCGAGCATAAAAATGCCGAAATGCAGTTAGAACTTTTTAATGAAAAGCTGCAGCAGAGCAATCGCGAATTGCAGGACTTTGCGTATGTCGCGTCGCACGATCTGCAGGAGCCATTGAGAAAGGTCCAGGCATTTGCCGACCGGCTGAGTTCAAAATACGCTTCGGCACTTGAAGGAACAGGGCTCGACTACCTCGAACGAATGCGAAGTGCCGGCGAGCGTATGCAGAAGCTTATTCAAGACCTGCTGACGTTCTCGCGCGTCTCCACCAAAGCCCAGCCATTTGTTGCCGTTAATCTCGACGAGGTGGCTCGTGAAGTTATGTCCGATCTGGAAGTAAGTATCGAGCAGGCCGGCGCCACTGTCATGATCAGCGAACTGCCGATGCTGCAGGCCGACCCGCTGCAAATGCGGCAGCTTATCCAAAATCTTGTCGGCAACGCGCTTAAATTCAGAAAACCTGGGGTCGCACCCGTAATTAAATTGTACGGACGGCACACAAAAAGTGCCGGACGCAGAGAGGATGTGTGGGAAATCTCTGTTGAAGACAACGGGATCGGTTTCGACGAAAAATATCTCGACCGCATCTTCACAGTATTTCAGCGTCTGCACGGACGCGCGGAATACGAAGGATCCGGCGTTGGCCTGGCGGTATGCCGCAAAATAGCCGAACGCCACAACGGCACCATCACGGCCCGAAGCACTCCGGGCGAAGGTGCGACATTTACAGTAACTCTTCCACTAAAACAAAACTCAAGCGAGGGCACTAACAATGAATAAAAACGGTAACGCCATCACTATTCTGCTGGCCGACGACGACCCGGACGACCGAATGCTGGCAAAGGAAGCATTCGTGGAAAGCCGGCTTCGCAACCAACTTGAAATGGTAGAAGACGGCGAGGAGCTGATGGACTATCTCAATCAGCAGGGCAAATACTCAGGTGCAAACAAGAAGCCCAAACCTGACCTGATACTGCTCGATCTCAACATGCCGCGCAAAGACGGCCGCGAAGCACTGCGCGAGATAAAAAGCTCTCCCGAGCTTAGACGGATACCGATCGTCGTTCTTACCACGTCAAAAGCGGACGAAGACGTGATACGTACCTACGATCTTGGCGTAAATTCGTTCATTACAAAACCTGTCACGTTCGAAGCGCTGGTCGAGGTTCTAACAACGCTCGGAAGATATTGGTTCGAAATCGTAGAGCTGCCTCCGGAAAAAGTTGCTGCGAAATGAAACAGGAAACCATAAAAGTACTACTTATTGAAGATGACGAAGACGATTATCTGCTGACCTCCGATCTATTGGGCGAGGTCAAGGATGTTCGCTACGACATCCATTGGGTTTCGAGATACGACGATGCCCTCGCGACGTTGCGCGGCGGCGACTACGATGTTTGCCTGATCGATTATCGACTCGGTCCCGGAAACGGTATTGACCTGATGCGCGAGGCTTTAGGAAGCGGATGCCCCGTACCGATGATCTTGCTTACGGGTCAGGGCGGCAAGGACATCGACAATGAGGCGACCGAGGCGGGCGCCGCTGACTATCTTGTAAAAGGAACCGTCGAGGCGCACGTTCTGGAGCGCGCGATAAGATATGCGATAGCGAACGGGCGAATGATAAGGCAGATGCGCGAATCGGAAACCCGATTCCGATCTTTGGTCGAGTCGGCCAAGGACGCTATCGTCCTGACCGATTTTGAAGGCAAGATCATTTCATGGAATGACAGCGCGGAGATCATCTTTGGCTACAGCCGGGACGAAGCATCGCGACTCTCCTTGTCTGACCTTTTTCCAAGCGGCACTTCGGATGACTCGGGCCAAACAGCAATAAGGCCGTTTATTGTTACCGAGCTCCTGCAGTCGAAGAGCAAGACGATTGAATTAAAAGGTATTAAGAGTGATGGCGAGGAATTTCCGCTTGAGATATCGCTTTCGTCCTGGCAGACGATCGACGGGTTGTTTTACAGCGGCATAATTCGCGACATTACGGACAGGAAATCGCTTGAGGAGCAGCTTACGCACCAGGCTCTTCACGACCCGCTTACGAAACTTGCGAACCGCGTTTTGTTCCGCGATCGCGTAGCTCACGCATTAGCCAAGATCGCCCGAAGCAAAACGTCGATCGCGGTATTGTTTCTTGATCTGGATAATTTCAAGACGGTGAACGATTCGCTTGGGCACGCGCGTGGCGACATGCTGCTTGTGTCGGTTGCGGAACGGCTTCGGACATGTTTGCGAAGCACCGATACGCCGGCGAGGCTGGGCGGGGATGAATTTGCGGTACTGATCGAAAATGCACGTCATCCTGAGGATGCCGTTTTCGTGGTCGAGCGTATTACAGAAGCCTTACGCGACCCGTTCACTATCGACGGAAAGGAGGTTTTTGTCGAAACAAGCATCGGTATTGCGGCTTCCGTCACCGGCGCCGAAAATCCTGAGGAACTGCTGCGAAACGCTGACGTTGCGATGTATAAGGCAAAGAGCCAGGGCAAGGGACGGTATGTGTTTTTCGAAAACGAAATGCGCGTAGCGCTTATGGAACGAATCGAACTCGAAGACGACCTAAGGACGGCCATTGAAAATCAAGAACTCGAATTAAATTACCAACCGATCGTCGAGCTCGAAACCAACCGCGTCACGGGCATGGAAGCTCTCATTCGTTGGAACCATCCGAAGCATGGACTGATATTGCCGGACAAATTTATCCCGATCGCCGAGGACGCAAATCTTATCGTTCC
>DATJGV010000316.1:0-16017 GCA_035494575.1 Pyrinomonadaceae bacterium
GGCGATACGCCAAGCGGTGAAAAATCATGGCAGCTGCAGCCGGACGATATCGCGCAAACTGTGATAAATTTATTGACGATGGATCCACGGGCTTTGCCGAGCAAGGTCGAGATACGGCCAAGCAAGCCGCCGGCAAAGTGATCTCCGAAACTTCAATCGAGAGTTTATCCGACCAGATCACGAACGACGTCGACGAGGTGCAGATCGACGACGGGTTTTGTAAGATATGCGGCGGCGCCGAGCTCGAAGGCTTTTGTGCTGTACTGCTCGTCAGCTCTTGACGTGATCATCACAACCGGAATTGTCGCGAATCTATTGTCCGCCTTGAGCTCTGCCAGGAACTCGAAGCCGTCCATTTCGGGCATTTCGAGATCGGTTAGAATTATGAATGGCATTTTTGCCGCGCATCTGAGGGTTTCCAATGCCTCTTTGCCGTTGACCGCCGAGGTGACTTTCCACCCGATACCTTTTATCGTCCGCGCCGTCCGCTCCCTTATCGTCGGGCTGTCATCGACAACCAGCACGTCAAAATCGGACAGAGTTTGATCGTAGCTTTCGTTTCTTATTATGTGACAAAACGGCGATGCATGCGGGATGCGGATGGTGAATTCGGTGCCTTTTCCCGGGACCGAACTAACCGATATCGTTCCGCCCCGGCTCTCAACGCTGTCCTTTACGATGCTCATACCGACGCCACGGCCGGCGTTCATATTTAACTCGCCGGCGGTCGATAGGCCGGGAATAAAGATGAATTGACGAATTTCGTCGTCATTCATTCCGGAGGCGATGTTTTCAGTCAATATGTTCGACGCCAATGCCTTGCTGCGGAGTTTTTCGACCGAAATGCCCGAGCCGTCATCGGAGATCATCAAGATCGTGCAAGTGTCGTCACTGTCAACTTTGATCTTGACGGTTCCTGAATCGGGTTTATCAAGCAGCTGACGCGTGTCCGGCTTTTCAAGACCGTGAACGACCGCATTTTTCAGCAAGTGAAGCAGCGGTTCGGCGAGGAAATCGAGAACTTCGGTATCGAGTTCCACCTGTCCATTCTCTACGATCAATTCCGCGCGTTTTCCTTCTTCTTCGGCGGTCACATAAACCGCCCGGTTGAGACGCGGGACGAGCGTTCCGAACGCGATCATCCGGACACGCAGTATCTTTTCGCGGAGCGTCTGAGCAAGCTTGCGGAGGTCTTCGACCTGAAGGCCCAGCCCGGACCTATCGTAAGGTTGCGACGCAACGTCTATCAACTCCTGTCCGATGCGGGCAAGTTCGTCGATGCGCTCGAGCGAGACGCGAGAGACCTTCTTTGAATTCGGAGCCGATGCTGGCTGCGGCGGAGCGGAAGAATTGGTTACAACGGCGGCGGTCTGATCTGACCTATTACCGTTCGACGCAAAAATCGCTAATTGAATATCTATATCCTCGAAAAGCTGTTCGGTTTTCCGATCCAGCGAAGCATTATGTTCCTCGTTGATCCGAAGCTTAAGGATCTCTGCCCCGCGGCGAATAATTTCTATAGTTTTGCCGTCCGGAACGGCATCGTGTTCACCGAGCTTGTCGAACAGGTCCTCGATGCGATGGGCGGTCTTGGACGCTTCCTTTTGGCCGGCCAGACCGGCGGCACCTTTGAACGTGTGAGCGCTGCGGCGAATCTCCCAAAACGGTTCCCGATCGGACGGATCGCGAGCAAGAAGTTCGAGGCTCGCGCAAATTCTACCCAGAAGTTCTTCGGCCTCAACGCGAAAGATCTCGAGCAGTTCGTCGTCAACCGCAAAACGGTCCTCGTCGATCATGGCGGCGGATGGAGTCTGATCGTTGAGGATCATAAATAAGGATATTGGGACGAATGATCAAAAAGTGGGAGAGAGCGGCGAGAGAATCCGGCTCAACCAATGACGGTGTGGAATTTCTTTATGGCTGCGGGACCGCAGAGAGGTAATTTTCGAGAGCTTTCATTAAGGTCTCAGGGCCGAACGGCTTGGAAATATGGTCCGTCGCACCGGCCATTTTTCCGCGAACCTTGTCGAAAAATCCGTCCTTGCCCGAGATCATTATAACGGGAATATCTTTTGTCGAGGCCCGGCCGCGAATGAGCTTGCAAACCTGATAACCGTCCATTTTGGGCATATCTATGTCGAGCAGAACCAGGTCCGGCGCAAAGCGTTCGAGCGCCTTTATCGCTTCCTCTCCGTCTGAGGCACACAGAACATCGTGGCCGCTTTTCTCAAGCTTGCCGGAGATCAGTTTTCGCACTGTGATGCTGTCGTCAACAACGAGGATCGATTTGCCGCGAGGGGCCGAGGCGTTCGAAGCATTTTGGTCTTTGATCTCTTCGAGGCGGATGGCGAGAGAATTTACCTGTGATGCAAGGACGACGCTGTTCGGGCTGGCGTTCGAAGCGTCTTTCAGTACGGCAAAGCCGGCGTCGAAATCCTTAAGGTTGAGATAACCGATACCGAGCGTCACCATTTCGTCTTCGTGAAGGCCGCGCAATTGCCGCTCGGCGTCCATCTGTTCGGTTACACGACGGACAATGTCGGTGCGACAGTCACGATTTGATAGCAGCATTTCAATATCGGAAAGCGTCAAAACTGCCAGGCATCCATCGCAGCGAACCGCGTGCGGGCTGTTCTCGTGGCTGCAGAACGGGCAAACAGCTACCGGAGACAGCCGTTCGGCTTTTTCGGCTTCGCCTTGTACTTCATGATTTTCATCGATACTCGATGCGGCCGTATCCCATTCGACGGCCTCGCTGTAAGGAATTTCTTCAGGATGATCAAGGACATCGGAATCAGCCGCGGTATCTTTTTCGGAAACAGGAACCCACGGCTCGACGTCGCCCGCGAATACGGACGAGGGAAGTTCGGTGACGGGGTCATCAAAAGCAAGCTCGGCTCGGTCGAAATAGCCGGTAACGTCGGGCAGGCTGTCGGGTTCGGGAGCGGATATCGGGGACGGGGTCAGGGCATATTCGTCGATCATCGCTTTCGGAAATTCAAGCTCCTGCGTCGGATGATCGTCTTCCACAAAATCGCCGCCAAAGATGCGGCTTTCGACCTTGGCCGGTTCGGTTTCCTGCTGTTCAGGGACTTCTTCGACAACGACCGCGGGAACCAGCGAATCAAGACCCGCACGGGCGGCAACATTGTCCGGGTTGATCTCAAGAACGCGTTCGAACGCTGCGGTTTTTGCCGCAAAATCTTCGGCGACCTGCGAGCGCAGCATCCACGCCTCCTCGTTATTGGGGTATCGTTCAACAAGTTGGGCGAGAACCTCGTCCGCTTTTTGACGGTCGCAGGTTACGAATGACGAGCGGGCTCGGGCGAGCATTGCGTCGGCGTGTTTTTGCCGTGCAACACGGAGGGCGGACTGCACGGCTTCATTCTTCTGATCGATCTGCGAGGCGCGTTCGAGGAGTTCTAGTTTTTCTTCGTCGGATGGGGAGAGTGAGGCAAGCCATAGCCAGGCCATTTGATTTTTTTCGTCGTAGGAAAGAGCCTTTTCGAAACACTGTGCGGCAAAATCCTTTTGGTCGGATTTACTTGCGTCGATGCCGCGTTGCACGTAAGTACGGGCGAGCAGGGAGCGGGTTGCGGCGGACCAGTCGATGGCTCGTTGGTTCGCGGGGTTGATGTCGAGAACGTTGTTCAGAAAGGCGAGTAGCTCTTCGGGATATTCGCTGATCGACGCAAGCCAGAGCCAGGCAAGTTCGCATCGCTGGTCGACCTCGACGGCATCCAACAAAAATGCGCGGGCGGCAACTCTGTCGCCCGACTGGGCGGCTTTTATGCCGTCGTCCAGCAATTGTTTGACATCGGTAACTTTGAGGTTAGCAGCCTCGTTTACGACAAGCGGCGACAGAACGGTTTCGAAATCGAGTCTCATGTTCATAAGGAACCAATTTGTACGGGAATCGTTTGCGGCGAGACGGCCGTATGACACTCCGCCCAAAGCGCACACGCGGGATGTGCAAACGGAGTGCCATAGCAGAATGCCGTTCCGGCTTTTACCTAAGTGCTTTTCTGGCTTAAAATAAGGCGGTACATCACCGTGTGTGTTTTAGGATTTACGCATGAAAAAGTGACAAAAAACGACAGGTGAATGACAATTATTCGCAGGTTTCATTAATTGCCACTAGCTTTAGTCAGTGGCCAAAGGACTGGCAAAGTCGAGGCTTTTGCCACCTCAGGCTCGATCGATGGTCCTGAAAGATTCACAACCTGAATTTGACGTAGTCATTATCGGAGGCGGCCCGGCGGGTCTGGCGACGGCTCTTTGGTGTGCCGACCTTCGCATGTCGTCCATTGTTTTGGAGCGGCGAGACGAGTTTGGCGGACAGCTCCTGAGCGTTTACAACGCGATCAAAAACTACCCGGGCCGCGAAACGGAAAACGGCCGCGAAATGCGCGACGTTTTTCTCTCGCAGGTTCAGCAGCGAAAGACCGAGTTAAGAACCGGCGTTGAAATAGCAAGGGTCGATCCAACGGGCGCGGTTGTGGATTCGAAAGGTGCAATTTATTCTGCGCGAGCCATCGTCATCGCAACAGGCGTCAGTCGACGGCGGTTGAACATCGAAGGCGAATCTGATTTTTACGGCAAGGGAATCATCGAATCGGGCCAGCGTGACAAAGAGTTCGTAAAAGACAAGCGTCTGCTTATTGTCGGCGGAGGCGACGCGGCTCTTGAGAATGCATTGCTTCTTGCCGACGTCGCAGCCGAAGTCACCGTTGTGATCAGAAAAAGCGCGCCGTCCGCACGGGCAGAATTTGTCGATAGAGTAAAAGGCGATCGGCGAGTGAGATTTTTGTTCGACAGCGAGGTGGCCAAATTTTCCGGCGGCGAAGTTTTGTCGAGAGCAAGCGTCAAAAGCAGCAAAAGTGGCTCGAGAGAGGTCCTTGACATAGACGCCGCTCTTATCAGAATAGGCGTCGAACCGAACACGAATCTGCTAAGCGGAGCGCTCGATCTTGATAGTCGCCGATATATTAAAGTTGATCGCGAATGCGAAACCAGCGTGCCTCGCATTTTCGCGGTAGGCGACGTCGCAAATCCCAGTTCGCCGACGATCAGCACAGCAGCCGGAATGGGATCAACCGCCGCAAAGAAAATACACGCCTTGTTAAACCATAAGTAACCATTATATTTACCACAATTCAAATCCCCAAAAATTTGAATTTTTTTCCATAAAAATAGTTTCTTAAGTCATTAGTTTCATTTCATTTTCCCATCCAAAAAGTGAAGGCTGCCTTTATTTTCCGCTCTTTTGTAGGACATTTCAACGCCACTGTAGGACTGGAACGGAAAATGCATTCGTTCGGACGCAAGTTCTTTCACCTACTCAAGTTTTGCGAACTTATACCAGGAGGATAAATGAGATTTCGAACAAATTTCGAGAAGATTTCTGTGTTGATAACTGCCTTAGCGTTATCAATTTCTTTAGTTTCGAGTGCGTTTGCTCAGTCCGGGACCACAGGCATTAGGGGGACGGTCACGGACCACAATGGGGCTGCGGTTCCCGGGGCGACGGTGACACTCGTAAATCCAGAGACAAGCTTTACAAGGACAACTACCGTTGGGGATGACGGCTCTTATAATTTCCCAGGTATTCCACCAGCTACATATCGGATTGAAGTAACAGCGACCAATTTTAAGAAATTGATCAACACTGCGCGGGCGCTCGTTGACTTGCCTATTGAAATCAATTTGATTCTTGAACCCGGTGACGTTTCAGCCGTCGTCGACGTGACCTCTAACAATATCGAGTCGGTCGTGAATACCGAAGATGCCAGCACTGGCAACAATTTTGTACCGCAGCAGATAACTCAGCTGCCATCTGACCTCCGTCGCGTAGCGGACTTGCTAACGCTCCAACCGGGGGTGACCCGTGAAGGTTACGTCGCCGGCGGCCGCAGTGACCAGTCGAACGTAACACTCGACGGCGTTGATATAAACGACCAGCAGAATGGCGGAAGAACCGACCAGTTTCAGACCAGCCAAGACACGGTCCTTAGGGCAACGAGTGAATCGGTCGAGGAGTTCAGAATCTCGACGACTGGGGTGAACGCAAACCAGGGGCGGTCATCCGGGGCACAGATATCGCTTGTTACCAAAAGCGGTACCAATAATTTCCACGGTGCCGGATTCTATTTTTACCGCCCTACGGCGTTTTCTGCAAACAACTTCTTTAACAACCTGTCAGGTATCGAGCGGCCGAGTTTGGCCCGTGATGTTTTTGGCGGAGCCATCGGGGGACCGATAGTTAAGGACAAACTATTTTTCTTCTATTCGTATGAAGGGCAGCGCGAAACTCTTGGCGTACCGACATGCCAAATAGTGCCGCTTGCATCAATGGGCCAAGGCAAGCTTAATTTCACGGGTTGGCTGCCAGGTGAGGATCCGGATACCACCAGTCCGCATGCGATAACGCTTTCAACGGCTGACCTCAATGCCATTTATTCGCAGATTCCCGGTGGAATGAATGCTGCGGCAATTTCCGCATTTGCGGCGGCCGCGACAAAATATCCTGCCAATTCAGGCCGCGACTGCGGTGCAGACGGTATCAACACCGGCGGCTTCCGATGGAACGCCCCGACCACCATCGAGGAAAATACGCACATTGCACGATTCGACTGGAACATGAGCAGCCAGCAAAAGCTTTTTGTCCGCGGCAACTACCAGTTCGATCTCGCGTCAGGTAATGCCGCATTTCCCGACACTCCGACCACATCCACGTGGACACACCCATACGGTTTCGTAATTGGCCATGACTGGTCGATCAGCAACAACAAGGTTAACAACTTCCGGTACGGCCTTACGCGTCAGTCGTTCAGTTCGCAGGGCGACTCAAACCAAAACAGCATCAGCTTCAGAAATGTGTTCTCGCCGGTGACGTTTTCGCGTACACTCAGCCGGATAACGCCCACGCATAACATTAGTGATGACTTTACGCTTATCAAAGGCAAGCACACCTTCCAGCTCGGAACAAACATTCGAATCATTCGCAACGAGCGGCTCGACTATGGCAGTGCATATGACGATGGTGTTATGAATCCATCGTATTATGCAGATTCTGGTCGTGCCACGACCAACGCGTTTGAGGATGCTGGATATGCGATCGCTCCAGGTAACGTGACCCTTGTCCAAAATGCGGCAACGGCATTGATAGGACGCTACACTCAGTATTCCGGCGATTATACTTATGACTTGAACGGCAGCATTCTGCCGGTTGGTACGCCGACGACCCGAAACTTTGCAACGGAAGAGTACGACACGTATTTTCAAGACATTTGGAAGCCGTGGCATAACCTTACCCTTACAATGGGTCTCCGGTACAGTCTAGATACACCGGTATATGAAAAGAATGGATTTGAAATAGTTCCGACTGTAAAACTCGGCGATTTTTTCGAACAGAGGAAAGAGTCGGCCGCAAACGGGGTTCCCTACAACGCCTTGATCAATTTTCAAAAGGGTGGCCCGGCGAACAACGCCCCGGGATTTTACAAGATGGGTTGGAACAACTGGCAGCCCAGTATATCCGTCGCTTACACGCCGAATTTTGGCAACGGCTTTCTCAAAACAATTTTTGGTGAAGAAGGGAAATCCGTATTTCGTGGCGGTTTCCGCATGGTAAACGATCATTTCGGCGAACAGTTGGCAGTAAGCTTTAATGCCTTGTCGTCTATAGGATTTACTTCATCAACGACAATTTCACCGAATACTTATGACGTTACGACAAATCCGGGACCTCTGTTTACTGGATTCAATCAGGATATACGTGAATTGCCTGGTGTTCCGGCTCCGCCTTTACGGTTTTCAGCCGACGTTTCTCAGGATTGTCTGCAGGGACTTGAGCCCTGTCCGACCTCGATCGAAGTAGCTCTCGACGGCACGATCAAGACACCAAGACATTACGTGTGGAACGTATCTTGGGGCCGTCAGCTTCCCAAGGGAATGTATTTTGAGGCATCGTATCTTGGACGAAAGGCTCGCAATTTGCTGGCCGCCCGTGATGTAGTCGCGCTAAACGACATTTTTGACAAGGGATCCGGGATGGATTGGTATACTGCAGCGGGGAAAGTCAGCGATTTGCGGGATGCCAGCGTCCCGTTCGATTCGTCAGACAATATAGCCTACTTTGACAATGTTTTCGGGCCGGGAATGGCTGCCGGGATTCAGAACTTTGTTCTGCAAAACTTCGGATTCTTCGACCCGACGTTTGATGGACTGACACCGACCCAGGCGATTCGGTATCTGGCGGGTCATGATGGATATGACATACAGGATTGGACGTTTATACAATCCATGATCGATGATGCCGGGCGGACTCCAAACCTTTTCTTCCACCCGCAGTATGGTGCTCTTACGTCATACAGTTCGGTTGCAAGGTCCGATTATAACGGACTAACCCTCTCGCTCAGGCAGCGGTTGGGGGAAACGCTTTCGTATGACATTAACTATACTTGGTCTAAGTCGTTTGACAATGCGTCGGGACTCCAGACCGGAAGTGCATACGGTAGCCAATTCATCCTGAATTCTCTGCGACCGATGGATAATTACGCATATTCTGATTTTGATGTTCGCCATTCTCTTAATGCGAATTTCATATTTCAGCTTCCAATTGGAAGGGGAAGAACTTTCTTCTCATATATGAACAAGTATGCAAATACAGTACTCGGCGGTTGGCAGCTCGCTGGCATTTACCGTTACAACTCTGGACTTCCGCTCGGTGCACCGTACGACGCTAACCAGTGGGCAACAAATTGGAATGTCCAATCAAATGGCACTTTGATCAAGCCGGTTACGTTTAGGGCTATACGGTCAACCCAAAGTGTATTTGCTGACCCGCAGGCTGCTCTGAATTCGTTCCGCAATGCTCGTCCCGGAGAAACCGGAATGCGAAATGTATTCAGGTTACCGGGTTACTCGACATTGGATCTCGGTCTTTCCAAGTCATTCACTATGCCTTGGGGAGAAAATCACAAGCTATCGCTCCGGTGGGAGGTAATAAACGCGATGAATTATCAATATTTCAAAGCGGATAGTTTCACGACGGAGAGCTATGGACTGCCGCAAGATTCTAACTCGCCTGACACGGTTGCTCCTGCTAACTTCGGTCAGATATTTACAAGCATTCAAGGCAATCCACGAAGAATGCAGTTTGGTTTGAGATACTCATTCTAAGATTGATCGCAAGGATTTTTCGAATGAACTTGCTGGCCGGGGCTGAAAATGCCTCGGCCTTTTTTTGTTGCGCTTTCTGAATATAGTTTTGGCAGTGTGCGGCTGCCGGTCGGTATCTCCAAAACGGAGAAACACTCAAAATTTTGAATTTTCCATCGATAAATATGGTTTTTTGAATGGTTCACGATCATTGAAACATAAATGTGATCGATTTTTATGCCGGTAATTATTGCGTTGTGGTCTTAAATGCAACTTTGGTACGGGAAATGCGTAACAACGCTGTACCTGTTAGGCGCGTTACAATTCGGTTTGCCTTCCCCGGGCAATTCTTCACCTGATCATGATGTACCTGGCGGCTGGGTTGCTGTGGTTGCTTAGCAAAAAAATGGAGGTTCTTAAACATGCTGAAAGCAGTGTTTTTTATGCTTTCGTTGTTTTCCGTTTTCTGCTACACCGCAGTTGCACAGGGATCTTTCGGAGATCTCAGAGGAACGGTCACCGATTCTACCGGCGCAGCCGTTTCCGGAGCCACTGTCGAAGTTGTAAATCAGCAAACCAACGAAACTCGTGCCGTTACTACAAACAGCAACGGCGAATTTGTAGTCACCAAACTTAATGTCGGTTCTTATACCATAAACACGTCGTCCCAGGGCTTTGCCACAAGCACGATAAAGGACGTCAAGATATCGGTTGCGTTCGTCACCGAGCAGAGCATTCAACTTGGCGTCGCCGGCGCACAAGAGACTGTCACGGTCACGAGCGGCGATGCCTCGACCCAGATCAACGTCACCGATCAGCAGCTTTCGACGATCATCGGCAACCGCAAGATCCTCGATCTGCCGCTGTTGTCACGCGACCCGTCATCGCTCGTTCTGCTGTCTCCGGGGACAGTGCAGACAGATACCGGACTTGGCGGTTTTTCTGTCAACGGATCGCGCGAGCGAAATAACAATTTCATCGTCGACGGCGTCGATAACAACGACACGGACGTTCCCGGCATTCCTGGCGGCGTTCAAACGCCGAATATCGACGCGATAGAGGAATTTCGCGTAATAACCGGAAATTTTAACGCGGAATACGGCCGCAACACTGGCGGCATCGTCACGACCGCCACCAAACGCGGGACCAACGTCTTTCACGGCAACACGTACATCTATTATCGTTCCGATAAATTTGCCGCACGAAATTTCTTCGATACGACCGGCAAGGCCGACCCGCTTGACCGCAAGCAGTTCGGAGCCAGTCTTGGCGGCCCGATCTGGAAGGACAAAGCCTTTTTCTTTTTCAATTACGAAGGAAACCGCAGCCGCAGCGGCTCGACGCAGTTTCGTGCCGTTCCGACGGCGGCCGCACGGACAGGTGTCTTCACGACGCCGGATTTCGGCACACTGGATATAAGGCCGGGCGGAGCGAACAATGTTTCCGGAGCGGTTCTCGGTTTGGACAGCAATCTGCCGTTCAGCCCGCTGAGCCAGGCTTTGCTCAACCTGTTTCCGCTGCCGAACACTCCGGTCAACACGGGGCCGCCGGCACCATTGCCCGGATTGTTTGAAAATTTCCAATTCGGATTTGTGGCGCGCGATAAGGTCGATTCGATCTCGACACGCGTCGATTATAACCTCACCAAAAAACACGCGCTGAGCTTTAGCGCCAATTACGGACGCGGCGATTTCAATTTCGGTGCGCCGACGTTTCCCGATTTTGACGATGAGCTCCGCACTCCGCAGATGGGCGGTGTTTATTCGCTCAGCCTGCTTTCCACGCTTCGCTCGAACATGGTGAACGAATTCAGGATCGGAACCAACCGTGTGGATTCCACATTTAACGGGCCTGGCGATGGAGGAAGTACGGGTGCGATAAATGAGGCAGTGCGTAATATTTTCGCGGCAAATGGCGCATCGGTGCCGACGTTCGGCGGATCGAACGCGTCCGCACTGAACATATTCACGCCGTTTACGTCGATCAATAATTTCAGCACTCAGGGACGCAAGACCGGAACGACGACAATCGGCGATTCATTCACTTGGATCAAGGGAAGCCATACGTTCAAGTTCGGCGGCGAAGGCCGGCTGATTTATTCGAACGGCGATTCGAACTTCTTCCGTCAGGAATCGCTCAACCTGAACATAACGCAGGTATTCGGTCCAGGCGCCGGGTTTGCAGTGGACAACGACGGAAATCAGCTTGGCCTCGGAGCGGGCGCGCTTGTCAGCGATTTTGTCAGCTTTCTTAGCGGTTTTGTGGCCCAACAGACGCAGACACAGTTCTTCGACAAATCGGGGAACCGCGTCGATAACGATCTGCGGCGCTACAGAACGAACGAATACGGTCTCTTCGGACAGGACACGTGGCGGATTCGCCCGGATCTTACGCTCAATCTCGGTCTGAGGTGGGAGTACAACAGCGTTCCTTATGAAAAGAACGGGTTGCTGTCGAACCTCGTAGATCAGGACCCCAGCGGCGTTACGCCCGAAGGGGGATTTGTGTTCGAGACGGTCGGAAAGAACTCTGACAATCCTGATATTCCGCTTTACAGCAAGGACCGGAACAATTTCGGACCTCGTGTCGGATTTGCCTACAGTCCCAGTTTTGACAGCGGATTTTTAGGCAAACTGTTCGGCGGTCCGGGAAGATCGTCGTTCCGCGGCGGTTACGGTATCTTCTACGATCGGGTATTTACGAATCTGTTCAGTAACTCGAGCAGTAACCCGCCGTTTTCGTTCAACGCTAACTTATTCCCGTTCTTCGATCAACCGTCGTTTGTTATCGACAGTCTACCGCGAATCGGAACGCAAACGGCGACGAACCGGGTTGTCGACGGCGACGAGCTGACGGTCGTTCTGTTCCCGACAAGCCGGAACAATATCCTTCAGCAGAAATTCGAGATGCCTAGCAGCGCGACCTGGAATTTCGGTTTTCAGCGTGACCTCGGAACGGGATTTTTGTTCGAAATCGATTATGTAGGAACCCGTGGATATCATCTGATCCGCGATATTAACGCGCAGCTTACAAGTGTCAGGCGTGTTAACGCTATTAACGGCACGGACACTGAAATCAGCACGAGTCTCCGTGACAATTATCTGAACGGTTCGCTTAACACGGCGTTCGGGCAGGACAGTGCGTTCCTGATAATTTCGACTGGTAATTCGGAATACAACGCCCTGCAGACCAGGATCACAAAAACACTGGACAGCAAGCGTTGGGGAACCGGACAAATTCAGGCGTTCTATACGTGGAGTCATTCAATCGACGACGCGCCCGATTCGCTTGTGACCGGCACGAGTGACCGAAGTTTGCCGCGCGATTCATCCGGGTTCTCAGGCGGATTGCTCGCAGAGCGAGGTGATTCGAGCTTTGACGCAAGGCATCGTTTTGTTATGAACGCGATCTATGACCTGCCGTTTCACTTTAGTAACGGTATTGTGGACCGCGTTCTGGGTAACTGGACGGTATCGGGTATTTATCAGGCGCAGACGGGTTATCCGTTCAGCGTATTTATGGGCGGCGTGGACCGGCAGGGAACTTCGCTAAGTTCGCGCGCATCATTTGCTAGCGGTTCCGATGCATTTTCGGCCACGGACACGGCGGATAATCGCCGCATCTATACCGGCCCGAGTCGGACGCTGTTTGCCGAATCGGTTCCGCTTGACGGAAATCAGGGAACCGTGGGACGCGGCGTTTTCCGCGGGCCGAAGTTTTCCAAGGTGGATCTTTCGCTTATCAAGCGGATACCGCTCAACGAACGGATGAAGTTTACGGTTCGCGCCGATTTCTTTAATCTTTTCAATACGGTAAATCTGAACACGCCTGTCAGCGATGTCTTCGATCCGCGTTTTGGAATTTCAACCGCGGCTGGCTCTGCAAGGATTATCCAGTTTGCAGGACGCTTCGATTTTTAAAAGATCGAACATTTATGGAAAAAGAGGCTGTCGGAAAAGGCAGCCTCTCAATTTTTGATCGTGTGTTTCTCAGTGCCGATCTTTACGATCAGCGGGCGCCGAATGAATCGTTGCCCGTGATCTCGAAAAGGTGGCGGGTGTCGTTTAACGCGAGAATGCGGACGTTGCGGGGGCCGCGGATCTCAAACCGATTTATGCCGCAGTTCGAAGTTACTATCCACGGCGTCTGCTGGGTGTTGCGATGGATCGCTCCCATCAAATGCAGCGTCATAAAACAGATCGCGCCGGTGTGCGAATAAATGGCAATGCGTTCGCCCGTGTGTCGTTTGAATATTTCGCGAAGCTCGGCCGTTGTCCGGCGGAGCAGGTGGCGGTAGCTCTCGCCCTGGGTGATAACGTGGTGTATGTTTCGGTTAACCAGCGCGTAATAGTCTCTGGGAAATTCGGCTTTTGATTCGTCGAATGTGAGGCCTTCGAGCACGCCGACATTGCGTTCGCGAAAGGCTGGAGTGTGAATGACCGGAATACCCAGCAGCCTTGCAAGCGGCTCGGCCGTTTTTACCGCGCGCAGCAGATCACTGGAATAGATCGCCGTGATTCCCTCTTTTGCCAGAACCTTCGCCGTTTTTTCCGCCTGCTCTTCGCCCAGTTGTGAGAGCGGCGTCGGACTATGCCCGCCGAATCGTCCTTGGGCGTTGCCGGCGGACTGGCCGTGTCTGACTAGAAAAAGTCGTGTTGGTTGAGGCATTATTCGGTTTCCGGAGGTTTATAGTCGGACAACAAAGAACTAACCGCAGTCTCGAGTTCGTTTATCTGGCGCTGCGCAATGTCCCAAACAACTTCAAGATCCACCTTGAAGTAATGAGGCGGAATACTTTTAACGGCCTCGCCTATGATTTCAAGGTTTCGAACAACAGGATCAACTGTTTTTTCGTCAGCAGAGAATGTCTCGAAAGTCATACCGGATACAGATTGTGTGACTCTTTCGCACGATTCGATGATGTCGTAAAAAAAAAGGCTATAGTTCCGAGACATAGATGGTTTCGGCGAGTACTCGATTTTTTATGGCGGGTTTAATCGTATCCTTCATAACGAGATCGACCTTGCTTCCAAGCAGATCTTCAAGAAAGAAAAGAAGGTCCATATACTAGTCGAAAGTCTTTGTTCAAGTTCGACAAGCACATCAACATCGCTCACGGCGGTCTGCTCTTCCCGTGCAAACGATCCGAAAACGCCAAGTTCCTTTACGCAGAAATTCTTGATCGTTTTTCGGTTTTGCTCAAGCAAACCTATGATGTCGCTTCGTGTTCTCATAAACCAACCTGAACCAATAAAAGACGGATTATACCGCAACAGCCTCGGCTTTTAATTTCTCGGTTTGAAAGTGTGTCGTCAGGGCTTCGATAAATTCGTCCAGTTGGCCATCCATCACGAGATCGAGCTGATGAACGGTCAGGCCGATCCGGTGATCGGTGACGCGGTTTTCCTTAAAATTGTAGGTGCGAATTTTTTCGGAGCGGTCGCCGCTGCCGACCATCGATTTTCGCTCGGCCGAAAGAGCGTCGTGCTGCTTCTGCTCTTCGATCTCCTGCAACCGTGCACGCAGAACGCGCATCGCTTTTTCGCGGTTTTTGATCTGCGATTTTTCGTCCTGCATCGAGACAACGACACCCGTCGGCAGGTGCGTGATCCGCACGGCGGAATAGGTCGTATTTACCGATTGCCCGCCTGGGCCCGATGAGCAAAATGTGTCGATACGCAGGTCGTTCTGGTTTATCTGTACATCGACCTCTTCGGCTTCGGGCAGAACGGCGACCGTGATCGCAGACGTATGAATGCGTCCGCTTGTCTCGGTTTGCGGCACGCGCTGTACACGGTGCACGCCCGACTCATACCGCATTTTCGAATAAACCTTGTCGCCCTCGATCACCGCAACGGCGTCCTTGATGCCGCCGACGCCCGTGTCGGATGCGTCCATTATCTCCATTTTCCAGCCTTGTCGTTCGGCGTAACGGGCGTACATGCGCAGGATCTCAGCGGCAAACAGCGTAGCTTCGTCGCCGCCTGTGCCGGCGCGGATCTCGAGAATTACGTTTTTCTCGTCGTTCGGGTCTTTTGGCAGCAGCAGGATTTTTAGATCGTCTTCGGCTTTGGGCAGACGTTCCTCGATATCCGCGACCTCCGCCCAGGCCATATCGCGCATTTCGTCGTCATCCGCGAGTTCAGCAAGGTCTTTTGCTCCCTGCAGGTCTTCCTGCATTTTTTTGACCTCGCGATATTTTTCGACGATCTCGCCGAGGCTCCGATGCTGTTTCATCGTCTTGGCGTAGGTCTTCATGTCCGACATGATATCGGGCGATGAGATCTGCTCGGTAAGCTCTTCGTAAGTTTTTTCAATTTGTGCCAATTTCTCTAACATATTGTTTCTAGCCACAAATAACACGAATTGATTCGTGTTATTTGTGTAATTCGCGGCCGATCCTTCATGCAGTCGCGGGCTCGAGTTTCAGCGACTCTTTCAACGCCTCGATCGCGACCTCAAGCTGTTCGCCGTCAGGTTCCTGTGTCGTGATGTTCTGCAGCCACAGGCCCGGCAGCGTCATAAATTTGAATATCGCGCCTGATTCTTTTTTCGCGGCGTAGCGAATTATCTCGTACGACAGCCCGGCGACGACCGGCATCAGCGCAATTCGCACGACCAGATTCAATATCATCCAGTCAAATTTGATCACCGAAAAAAGCAATATCGCAACAAGCATCACGACCATCAGGAACGAAGTCCCGCAGCGCGGATGCTGACGTTTTTGCGGTTTCGCGTTTTCGACCGTCAGGTCGAGTCCCTTTTCCCAGGTGAACACCGTTTTGTGCTCGGCGCCGTGATACTCAAAGACGCGGCGAATGTCCCTCAGATACGACATCGTAAAGATCATCACCA
>DATJGV010000317.1:0-6819 GCA_035494575.1 Pyrinomonadaceae bacterium
CGCGAACGCATTCGCGCCGCTATCACAAACAGCGGATTTTTCTTTCCGATTCACAAAACAACGATAAACCTTGCCCCCGCAGATGTTCGTAAAGAAGGGGCAAGCTTCGACCTTCCGGTCGCTATGGGCATTCTCGGCGCCGCAGGTGATCTTGGAAACACCGAGAGTCTGCAGGACACGTTAAGCGTGGGCGAGCTGTCGCTTGACGGGCGAATTCGTCCGGTTCGCGGTGCGTTGTCGATCGCGCTTGCGGCACGCGATGTTGGCGTAAAAAACCTGCTGCTGCCTGATGAAAATGCTAAAGAGGCAGCCGTTGTTCAGGACATAAACGTTTATCCGGTCCGCGACCTTCGCGAGGCTTCGCAGCTTGTTCAGGACCTGTACAAGGGCCAGTTTACGCGGATCTCACCGTTGAAGCTCGATCTGGCGGAGTTCAAATCGAACGGGCATCATTATCGAGTCGATTTTGCCGAAGTCCGGGGTCAGCAGACGGCAAAACGAGCTCTCGAAGTTGCCAGCGCCGGCGGCCACAATATTTTGTTCATTGGACCTCCGGGGTCGGGCAAGACGATGCTCGCGAAACGCCTTCCGACGGTTCTGCCGCCGCTCGAATTCGACGAGGCGCTTGAGATAACCAAGATCCATTCGGTCGCAGGCCTTACCGGAAAATCGGGGCTGGTTAACGAACGCCCCTTCAAATCGCCGCACCATACTGTCTCGCAGGCCGGATTGATCGGGGGCGGTTCGATTCCAAAGCCGGGCGAAGTCTCGCTCGCACATCTCGGCGTTCTGTTTCTGGACGAACTTCCCGAATTTGACCGCAGCGTTCTCGAAGTGCTCCGCCAGCCGATGGAGGATAAACAGGTAACCATCTCACGAGCGGCAACATCGCTCACGTTTCCCTCAAATTTTACGCTGGTCGCCTCGATGAATCCGTGCCCATGCGGGTATTTCGGCTCGGCCCGCGAATGCAAATGTTCCGCTCCGCTCATTCAGCGCTATGTCAGCAAGATCTCCGGGCCGCTGCTTGACCGTATCGACATTCACATCGACGTTCCGGCGGTCAAGTTTAACGAGCTTCGCGGCCGCGGCGTCGAACAGGGCGAATCATCAGCGAACATCCGCGAGCGCGTAATAAAGGCCCGTGATATACAATTGAAACGGTTCAACGGCGACGGTGTTTTTTCAAATTCGGCAATGTCCGCCTCGCAGATCCGTAAATATTGCGCTCTCGACGCCGATAGCGAAACGCTGCTCGAAAAGGCGATGCAGCGCCAGGGACTTTCGGCCCGCGCGCACGACCGTATTTTGAAGGTTTCGCGCACGATAGCCGACCTCGCCGGCAGTGAAAATATTCGACCCGAACACATCAGTGAGGCGATAAATTACAGGTCACTCGATCGTAATTACTGGACCTGATGTTACCGTTATGCTCAACCGTATTCTAATTTTATCTGCTTCGGTTGGAAACGGTCATACGACTGCTGCAGAATCGCTGAAAAAGGCGGTCGAGATCAACGGTCTGGCTCGCGAGATTAGACACGAAGATGTCCTGAAGTTTACCAACCCGCTGTTTCGCCGTCTCTACGGAAAAGCCTACATCGATCTCGTAAACAACATGCCCGAGGTTCTAGGCTGGATGTACGACCAGTTGGACGAGCCCTGGAAAAACGAGAAGCGGCGTTTGTTCTTCGATAAACTCAACACGCAGCCGTTCGTCAAGATGGTGCGCGAATACAAACCCGATTGCATTGTCTGCACGCATTTTCTGCCGTCCGAAATCGTTTCCGACCTTAAGGCAAAGCAAAAGCTGGATTGTCCGCAGGCTGTCGTAGTGACGGACTTTGACATGCACGCTCTCTGGCTCTGCCGCAATTACGAACATTATTTCGTGGCTCTCGATGAAACCCGCGCTTATCTCGAAACTCTCGGCTTTCCATCCGAAAAGATCACCGTTAGCGGTATCCCGATCGATCCCGTTTTTTCTGAGCCAAAACCAAAGCTTGCGATGCGGGAAAAATACGCGCTTGAGCCGGAAATTCCGACCATCATCTTATCGTTAGGCGGGTTTGGCGTCGGGCGCATCGACGCGTTGCTTGACGCATTGCGCACGATTCGACGGCCGGTTCAGATCCTTGCAATGTGCGGGCGAAACGAGGAGTTGAGGAAACGGCTTGAATCCACTGCCAAGACGGACAGTGGTGTGCGTATCATCCCCGTGGGATATACAAAAGCGATGGATGAGTATATGAGCGCGTCCGACCTGATCGTCGGTAAGCCCGGTGGACTGACAACTTGCGAGGCGCTCGCGAAAGGCTTGGTTTTCGTGATCGTTAACCCGATTCCCGGCCAGGAGGAACGCAATTCTGATCATCTGCTGGAAAACGGAGCGGCGATACGCGCGAACAATCCGGCAACTCTTGGCTATAAGATCGAGCAGCTTTTAAGCGACCCGGAAAGGTTAGATGTAATGCGCCGCAATGCATTGAATTTTGCGCGGCCGCGTGCGGCATTCGATATTGCGGAAAAGCTGGCAGGCATAATACGAGTTTAGAAAGCCCTCAACCATGAGATCACAAAATAGATTTCTTCTTTTGTCCTTGTTCTATTCGCCCTCCTGAGTAGTTGTTGGACTTAAATCTCTGATTTTGCGAAAATTATAAAACACATTAATTTCAATAACTTTGACGTTTTTCATTAGGCTCTATTGATGACAGCCACCAACCTGATCGGTTTTGAGAATATTCCGCAAACGGTCCCTCATTTTTGTTTGGAATCGTTTCGACGCAACGATAAACCCGACGCGCTTGCTTATAAGATCGGCGATGGCTGGGTGCGCATCGCCGGCACCGAAGCCATCCGGCGAATCAGGCACATCGCGCTGGGACTCGCAGGCCTCGGCGTCAAGGCGGGAGACCGAGTGGCCATCATTTCCGAAAACCGTCCCGAATGGTCACTGACCGATCTGGCGATTCTCTCGCTTCGCGCTGTCAACGTTCCGATTTACACCACGCAGGCCGTTGAACAGATCCGGTTTATCCTGGAAAACTCCGGCGCGAAGATGTTATGCATTTCCGGCAAAAAGATACTGAAACACGCAGAAGAAGCGATCAGAAGCGTGGAATGTCTCGAAAAACTGATCTTTTTCGACACGGACGCCGTTCCCGAAAACGATAAACGGGCGATAAGTGTCGCCGAAGTCGAGAAAAACGGCGAGCAAGCAGAAAAGAATGAACCACAGGCCTTCGACGAATATTTGAACAAGATCGAACCGAACGACCTCGCGACGATCATCTACACTTCAGGAACCACGGGCGAACCAAAAGGCGTCATGCTCACGCACGAAAATTTTGTGTCGAACGTGACAGCGATCTCAAAAGGCTTGCCTATAAGATCCAACGACCGCTCGCTCGCAGTTTTGCCGCTATCGCATATTTTCGAGCGAACCGTTTTTTACGTGCTTTGCGCGAACGGCGTTTCGATAAATTACTGCGCGGCGTTCGACCAACTTGCGTCCCATCTGCAGGAAGTAAAACCGACGATAATGACCGCCGTGCCGCGGCTGTTCGAACAGGTTTATCACAAGATAGTTAAGAAAGGAAGATCGGCCGGCGGGTGGAAAACAAAGCTTTTTGAATGGGCGCTCGATGTCGGCCAGGAATACTGGACAGCAAAAGATACCCACGAAAAAGTTTCAGCTTCGCTCGCCGCAAAACATTCGCTCGCGAACCGACTCGTCTTTTCAAAATGGCGAGACGGCGTCGGCGGCAGTCTCAGATTTTTTGTGTCCGGCGGCGCCCCGCTCTCGAAAAAATTGTCATACGCGTTTTGGGCCGCCGGCATCCCGATCCTGCAAGGCTACGGCATGACCGAGGCATGTATAGTTTGTGCCAACAGGCCCGAAGACAACAAGGTTGGATCGATCGGCCGTCCGTTCGACGGCATTGAAATGAAGATCGCCGAAAAAGACGGCGAGATCCTTATCCGCGGTAAGAATGTGATGCAGGGTTACTATCGCAACGCGGAAGAGACGGCCAAAGTTCTCGATGCCGAAGGCTACTACCACACCGGCGACGTCGGCTACGAAGACCCCGACGGACATTTTTACGTTACCGATCGTCTCAAGGACCTTTTCAAACTTTCGAACGGCAAATACGTTGCGCCGCTTCAGGTCGAAAGCCTTCTGAAACAAAGCCCGATCATCTCACAGCCCGTTGTGGTCGGTTCGGGCCGAAAACAGGTCGGAGCGTTGATCGTTCCCGACTGGGACGCTCTAAAAGAGGCGCTGAAAGAGGACGGGATCAAGGTTGACGGCTCACGCGAAGAGCTTTGCGAGAACACGTACGTGATCAAACGCGTCCAGCGTGACGCCGTCGAGCTGACCCGCGAACTGAACGATTACGAACGCGTAAAACGCGTGTATCTGTTACCGCGTGAATTTTCGATCGATAAAGGCGAAATGACGCCGACGCTAAAAATAAAACGCAGCGTCATTGATGAAAAATACGAGGAAGCGATCGATGAGATCTGCGGCAGTTAAAGGTTAACTGAGAATAACATCGTCCATTAGCAGCAGATCGTCGCGGTCTTTTTTAAGCAGAGCAGAGGCAAGCTCGTACAGCGGTTCGGGTATTGCGGCCGGTTCGGTGATCTCGGCCTGTTGCGGATAATGCGCGTAAAATTCGGCTTCGGCGGTGCAAAATTCGCACGTTCGCAGGTGCAGCCTTATCTCGCGGCCTTCGTCCTTCGATAACTCGCCGTTTTGGAACGCATACAACTCCTGTGACGGAGGGCATGCCTCGTCCTTGCAGAATCCCGCCTTTCTCGTTTGACCCATATTGGTTCCTTTCTCCGAACCCGATTCCTTTTCAAAACCGGCAGTAGCGCACCTTTCCATAATAGATATATCAAAAATAAAGCTTTAATACCCGAGGACTTCCAAAACTCGATTATTTCAGCCTTATTCGCCGCAACCTATTCACACTGAATCACATAATGTGCAAACGTATCGCAACAATGCAAAAACTTGTTGCTCAAAATGGGATTAATTGATATTATCTAAATTGTCGAAGCGCGGGACGGAAATTCCCCGCAGCAAGCTTACCAAATTATCCCCGTTGCTCGGCGGCTAATTTATCCAGATTTTCTCGGCCTAAACATCCTTCGTCAACAAATTCGATCATCGATTGCCGCCGCATTCACAGCGCGCGGCCAGGCAAAGGACTGATTTCTGTTTCCACGGCCAAATTCAAATTATCGAACCCGGGAATACCACAGGCACAGATCGCGTATGAATGCACTAAATCAACAGGAACGCCAGTTCCGGCCCAACCATGCCCGGCAAATAAAGGTCGGTAAATGGAACGAGAGCCTTAAGGTTTCCGACGTGAATCAGATATGGATCGAACTGCACAGGATAGTGTCGTCGCATCCATTGGTCAGAGCGTCGAAACAGGCCGGTTTTCTTGTCGAGGAAGGCAGATATAATGCGTACGCCGATCTTACGCAGGAATTGTTCGTCGCGCTGCTTAGCAAAGAGCGATTTCAGCACTACCTCGACACGGAAATGACCGATCCGGAGATCGAGGCCGAGATCAGCCAGATCGAGCTGACGAACATGCTCACCTCCGAGCTTAGAAAGCGCTATCCCGAATCGTACCGCCTTGCCCGACGCATTTCGACCCTTATCCAGACAAGCTCAAAGTTCAAACGCTTTGATAATATCGGCAACCCCGAGGCCCATCGCCGTCTTGCCGACAGGCTGTATGGCCTTGCCGATTGGCAGGTGCAAAAAACACGTCGCGACGTTCAGGAAATGCATGAACGCGTAAAGGCAGTCTCATTCCAAAGCCGCGACACGCGAATGGTTGGATGCACGGGCGATGCGCAGATCGTGATCAGCAACGTCGAGCTTGAAAAATTGATCATTCGTGTTTTTAAGGCTATAGATTCGCCTGTTGACGTGCGGTCGCTGCGTTCGTTCGTCATGTCGCGCCTTCCAATCATGGATATTCACCTGGTGCCGGTAGGCGGCCCAAGCGAAGGGGACGATGACGACAAGATGCAGTTCGAATTTCACGACGTGCGCGAAACGCCGGAAGAAGGCCTGCTGCGAAACGAAGCCGAAACTGCGGCGGCAGGTTTTGTCGACGCGTTTTTAGAAGATCTAAGCTCATCGGTTCGCGGAAAGGCAAAGCAATTCGACCGAATGCTAAGCGTTTTGTGGCACTGTTATTTGATCTCCGACGGCGGCACACAGATCGAGGTTGCGGCGATGCTCGGCGTGTCGGACTCGCTTGTGTCGGATTATAGAAAACGCATCGAGGCAACTCTACAGGAGCTTTCTTTTGACGGCGTCAACGAAGCCCGGCAATTCGAAAAGGCATTAAAAGCAAAAGTGCGGGAAATGATCGCAGCGAATGAAAAAGTCGTTGCTTAGAAGATTTCTAACGCTAAGTCGCACGTAATTACAAGCACGCTTGTTTCCGTCTTAGCAATATTTGATTTCTCTTTGCGTCTTGGCGACGTTGCGTCTTTGCGTTAAAATTCCCGCCTTAAACCTACCGCCGCCGCCGGTGGTACCGACAAATCCGCAATCCAAAATCCGTCGTCGATCAAGCCGGTCCGCCAATTGCCGTTCGCTGCTCGTCGCCGTTTTCAACCTTCGCCATCAACTCGGCAAAACGCGGATCGTCACGCAGCGAATCAAGATTTCTGTCACGCAAGAAGTGCGGCTTGTTCTGGTTTCCGAGCTTGACTGCTCGATTCAGCCATTTGAACGCGGCGTCCGTTTCACCCAGCAGAGCGTATGTACTGCCG
>DATJGV010000318.1:0-2861 GCA_035494575.1 Pyrinomonadaceae bacterium
AAACAGTGAATAAGCTGCCTACAGGATTTCGGCAGTATCCTGATCATTGTCCTGCTCTGCGGTATCGTGGATGCCGCCAAGATCGATCAGCTCAAGTTTTACATCGTCACCTTCGGGTTCGGGCAAATTGTCGCCGCTGAATTTGGCCAAAATTACCGTGATGTTGTCCTCGCCGCCGTTTTCGTTTGCTTCCTTTACAAGCTCGGCACAGGCAAGCTCCAGATGATCGATGTTTTCGAGAACGATCCGCTGCATGCTCGCGGCATTCACCTTATTTGACAGACCGTCGCTGCAAAGCAGAAACACGTCGTTTTGATGCGGAGCTATTCGCGCCGCTACAGGATAGATCTCGTTCTGGGCGCCCAGTGCCTGCAAAATAACATTTTTCAACGTATGTGTTTCGGCTTCTTCCGGAGAGATCTGCTGAGCGTCGATCAACTGCTGTACCAGTGACTGGTCCTTCGTTACCTGATAGATCTTGCCGTTTCGGACCAAATATGCACGGCTGTCGCCGATCTGGATCACGTCCGCGGCCGTCGGCGTGATGCCCATTCCGGTAAAGGTCGCACCCATTCCCTGATACTGAGCATCTGAGCGGCCCTGCTGGTGGATCATGTAATTTGCGTAAAGCGTTGCGTTGTAAAGCTTGCTGATAAGATAGTGGTCGTACCCTTCGGGCGTAAGAGTGACTTCGAGATCGTCGCCGAGAAGTTTTTCGCTGACCGATTCAACTGCCATCTTGCTGGCTACCTCACCGGCGAGAGCTCCGCCCATGCCGTCGGAAACGGCGATCACAACACCATTGTCGTCGATCTCAAATTTTTGTGATTCAATTACAAATTCGCCGGCTTCCTGGGAGCTGGTCCATGCCTTGGAACGCGTGATATTGAGCAGAAGATAATTATCTTCGTTTCCGCGTCTGACGCGGCCAATGTGTGAAGTAGCATGAATTTCAACCATTAACATATTAATTCGGTTCTGAGCTTCAAAGTCCCCCGTTCAGTATTTGAGCAAAACGTCCAAACACTGAACTCCGAACTCTGAACTAATTCAGAGCCTGATCCAGATCTGCAATTATATCCTCAATATCCTCTATTCCTACTGAAATTCTCACCAGGCCGTCCGTTATTCCCAGCTTTTCGCGACTCTCCTGCGGGACCGAAGCGTGGGTCATCGTCGCCGGATGCGAGATCAGGCTTTCCACGCCGCCCAGGCTCTCTCCCAGAGTACACAATTTGACGCTTTCGAGCACCTTTTTTGCGTTTTCCAGCGACCCTGTCTCAAACGATACCATGCCTCCGAAACCGCTTTGCTGCCGTGCCGCAAGCTCATGCTGCGGATGGGATGCGAGACCCGGATAATAAACCTTTTGCACTTTCGGATGTTCGGTCAAAAAATTCGCGACCATTCGCCCGTTCTTGTCGTGTGTCTCCATCCGAATCGCGAGTGTTTTTGTCCCGCGGAGAACCAGGAACGAATCGAATGGTGACAGTATCGCCCCGACACTATTTTGAACGAACTGTATCCACTCCGCATCCTTCTCGTCGTTCAGAGCGACGAAGCCGCCAACGCTGTCCGAATGACCGTTAAGGTATTTTGTCGTTGAATGTACGACAATATCGACGCCCAGGTCAATAGGTTTTTGAAAATACGGCGACATAAATGTGTTGTCACACACAACTTTAGCACCGTTCGCGTGGGCAAGATCGGACACGCCACGCAGATCGGTGACCGTCATCACGGGGTTTGTAGGAGTTTCCACAAATACCATTTTCGTATTCGGCTTGAATGCTTTTTCGAGGCTTGGGATGTCCGAGGTGTCAGCAAGGTCGAACTCGATGCCGTAGTTTGTCAGTATACGGCTGAACAAACGGTATGTTCCGCCATAAGTATTGTCACCAAGAATGACGTGATCGCCGGCTTTGACAAGTTTAAGCGTGGCGTCAATCGCCGACATGCCCGAAGCGAAGGCGTAGCCGAATTTAGCATTTTCGAGTGCCGAAATGTTTCTTTCGAGCGCAAGCCGGGTCGGGTTTTGCGTTCGGGCGTATTCGAAACCTTTGTGTTTTCCAAGCCCTTCCTGCGCATAGGTCGACGTCTGGTAAATCGGAACGCTGACCGCACCGGTGGCGCTGTCAGGTTCGTTGCCTGCGTGTATGGCAGTTGTAGCAAAGCCCATAAAGCCGAAAAAAACTAATACTTTGAAATTACCCTAAATTTTACCTTACTTTTGCGGAGTTAAGCTAACGAAAGGCGTAGTTTAACGAGAGTTAATGGTAACACCGCGAATTTGAAAAAAGCAAACAAACCATAAGGCCGGAACGGTATTCCGTAAAAAAGGCCGAAACGGGTCCTCGACACGTAGATACGATTGAGGATCAGTCCCACTTCTGGGCCTAACCACGGTGTTAAATTTAGACCGGTTGTTTGCCTGAAACTCTTCTAAAATAGTCCAAACCATCGGTAGCCGTTTAACACCTCTCCAATGCCGAATGAGGCCAGGTTGGCAATTATGATCGCTATGATGCATCGCAACCAATCGTTCGTTCCCAGGAATCCCCTGTTCCGGAAGGCTAGCCAAAACAGAATGCACTCGGCTACCGGCGCGAAGGTTTCGGCGATGAAGAGATAGAGTGAGCGAGATTGGTCGAAAAAGACAGCGGGCAGCACAAGCACGACGATCGGGTAGGTGCAGGCGGTCAGCCACGCTCCGCAGAATAATTTTTGACGAAACGGAACTTTAGGCGAAAGACCGACCAGAAGAACGGGAGTTTCGATCGCAATAGTTATCAGATATCCAAGAGGCAAAAATCGCCAAAGATCGGCAAGCGGCAGGTTCTGCGTCTGGACAAAATCTATAT
>DATJGV010000319.1:0-4374 GCA_035494575.1 Pyrinomonadaceae bacterium
CTTCGATAACGGTTGACCACGGATCAGGCAGCAGCTGTTTATATCCGAGCGAAACTTTTTCCTTTTCGCGATCCAGCTTCAGAACTTTGACCTGAACGTGGTCGCCGACGTGAAACAGATCTCCGGGGTGATGAATGCGTCCCCACGACATATCGGTCACGTGAAGCAGGCCGTCGATGCCGCCGATATCGACGAACGCGCCGTATTCGGTCAGATTCTTGATAGTTCCTTCGACGACGAAGCCGACATCGATCTTATCAAGCGTTTCCGCCTTTTGCGCATTTACGACCTCGTCGGTTATGACCTTGCGCGAAAGCACGATGTTGCTGCGGCGGCGGCTGAACTTGATGACCTTCGCTTCGATGTCCTGGCCCTTATAGGAGTCAAGACTGCGGATCGGCCGTGAATCGATCTGCGATCCCGGTAAAAATGCCTCAATTCCGTTGATGTCTATGCGAAGTCCGCCTTTGGTTTTATCAATGACGCGTCCGACAATCGTATTTCCTTCTTTATAGGCGTGCTCAATGTCGCCCCAAGCCTTGCGGTTAAGCGCATCCGAGCGCGAAAGCATCGGCGGAGCATCGCCGGTGTGAATGGTACGGATAACAACCTCGACATTGTCACCGACGGTCACCGTCGGTTCGCCGTCCGGGCCTGTAAATTCCTCGATCGGAACGATGCCCTCGGATTTGTAGCCAAAGTCGACAAGGACACCGCGTTCCGAAACGCCGACAACCCGGCCCTCGACCAGTTCGCCTGCGTGAAAGATCGTCTGTTCCTGCTCGAATTGTTCGAGGATCGCTCCAAAATCCACATCCTGATTTTGCTGTTCTTCAGTTGATGGTTCGGGTGCCGTTACCGCGGCCGTCGGAGCCGTGTTTTCCGTTTGTGATTGTTCTGATGCCGAATCGCCGCCGTTTACGGTTTCTTCGGGTTCATTGTTAACCTGATTTGTCATTTAAATCTGCTGAACTTCCTTAAATAAAATTGTGTGTTTGCCTATCTCAAAACCCTTTTTGATCGTTTGCCGAAAATATAATGCATCCGGCCACAGTTATCCGTCGCCTATCGAACTCCGTAATACAACATCTGGTGGCAAATTTTTTTGAAACCGATTTGTGAGAAAGACATAGAAATTCGCTCTACTCTCCGGACGTTTCCGATGGACGTGATAAAACTAAAATTTACACGTCAAAGTGGCTTTCTGTCAAGACTTCGCGGCGGAAAATCCTTGAAAAACCTATATTTGTGGCGAAGAGAAAGGTTTGCGGCGTAAACATGCTAATCAATGCTCAATGGCGGTTTAGCGCAAACCGTTCAAATAAAAAAGCCTCGCAAGAGGCTTTAATAAAGGTTGAAGGAATGTCCAGGGTATTTCACCTGATAATGAGATCGTTCAGACTGCTCACGATGCCGCTCTTTTTCTCCATTTCCTCCTTGGCCATCGCGGTCGTGTTCTGAATGCCGGCGAGACGCAGGCGGAATTCGTCGGGGTTCGTCGAGCCGAGCAAGGCTTCGTTCAGCGAGATCAGGCCCGATGTATATAGATAGAAAAGCGATTGGTCAAACGTCTGCATGCCGTACTGCGACGTACCGGCGGCAATGGCGTCGCGGATCGACGCAGTTTTTTCTTCGTGCAAGATGCAGTCGCGAATGAGCGGCGTTGAGACCAGAACTTCGACAGCCGGAACACGTCCACTGCTTGTCGCGGTTTTCATAAGACGCTGCGAGACAACGGCTTTGAGTAGTCCGGCAAGCTGAATACGAATCGATTTCTGTTGATACGGCGGAAACGCAGAGATGATGCGGACGATGGTTTCGGACGCATCAAGCGTGTGCAATGTTGATAAGACGAGATGACCGGTCTCGGCGGCTACCAGCGCTGTCTCGATAGTTTCAAGGTCGCGCATTTCGCCGACGAGTATCACGTCCGGGTCCTGTCGGAGCGAACCGCGCAGGGCTTCGGCAAAATTACGTGTATCGACGTCAACTTCGCGTTGGGTAACGTAAGATTCCTTGTCTTTGTGAAGAAATTCGATGGGGTCTTCGACGGTTACGATGTGGCAGTTTCGCTTTTGGTTAATATGGTCAACGATTCCCGCAAGGGTCGTAGATTTGCCCGAACCTGTCGTGCCGGTCACGAGAATAAGGCCGCGCATCTCGTCTGCTATTGAATTCAAAATTGGCGGCAAGCCGAGCTCGCTAAAGTTTTTTATTTCGTCGGAGATCACGCGGGCGACTATGCCGATCGAGTTGCGCTGCTGAAAAATATTGACGCGAAACCGGCCCAAACCCGAAACACCATAACCGATATCCACTTCATAAACTTCTTTAAAATGCTGCTTTTGACGATTGGACATCATCGAGAACGCCATTTCCAGCGTCTCGTCCTGCGACATCCGGGTCGAGCCCGACATTGGTTTTAACTCGCCGTGAACGCGGATGACCGGAAACGATCCAGCCCGGAGGTGCAGATCCGATGCGCCGAAGCTCATCGCCATGCGCAATAAATCGTCGATTCTATTCGGCATAAATAAAGAAAAGCTGTTGCAGGTGGACGGTTTCGAGTGAAATGGCTTTCTGAAGGTTTTCGGACAAGTGTAAAACCGTCAAAAACAAGTTTAACCGTTATTAAACGCTTGCGTCAAGAAATTTTTGCGGCTCGGAAGACGCGGAAATACGGCTCCCAGTGGAATAATTTGCTGTTTTACTGTTCGACACCTGTAGGATTGCATCGTAAAATCTATTGTTTTAGCGAGATCGGAGCAGAATGAGCAACGCTGGCAAGATCATTTCAATAAATCCCGGATACGCCATTCCCGGCGGTGAGATCTTTATCGAAACGGAAGGCTTTAGGCTTGACGCATCGGGACTGAACTCATGTGTCATCGGCGGCCAAATCGCGTGGATAACTGCGGCGTCGCAGCACCGGGTCGTAGCTATTGTGCCGGAAACTGTTGGAACGACCGCCGAAGTGTTTCTGGAAAGCGGCGGAAAGCGAAGCAATGTAGTTGAGATCACGGTCGGAAAACAACTGGCAACGGACCTGCACATTGTCGCAAACCCCGCGATTGACCCGAAAGACGGATCGATCATAGTTACGCGGTCGGGTTCACGTGGCCAGCAAGTCGAATTTTCAATGTTCAGGCTCGAAGGCGATGGATTCGTCGACCAGATGCCGACCGAAATAACGAATCCGACGGGACTTGCGTTTGACCGTAACGGCGAGCTATTTGTTACGAACCGATTTGACGGACAGGTTTGTCGGATAGATAAAGATGAGGAAGCTGTGGTTTTCTCAACAAATCTCGGCATCGCAACTGGGATAGCGTTTGGCAAGGATGGAGCGATGTACGTGGGTGACCGAAGCGGGACGATATTTCGCGTCAGCGATATGGGCACACCGGAAACTTTTGCGGTGCTCGAACCTTCGGTTTCAGCGTATCACCTTGCGTTCGGACCTGACGGCAGATTATTCGTTACGGCTCCGGGCCTCGCAAGTTATGACGCTGTCCATGTTATTGACTATACCGGGTTCGACGAAAAATACTTCCGCGGCTTCGGACGGCCGCAGGGCCTCGCGTTCGATACCTCCGGAAATCTTTATGTCGCTTCCTGTTATGCCGGACGCCACGGAATTGTCAGGATCTCGCGAAACGGCCTGGACGCCGAAACTTTTGTCGCCGGAAACAATATAGTAGGTCTTTGCTTCACGCGCGATGGAGATATGATCGTTGCGACGAACGATTCGGTTTATTCAATACCGGCCGGGATCGAAGGCACACTGTTAGACTAGAACATTAGATAAGCTATTCGCCGTAAATTATGCTGATCCCTGCGAGAATTATCGCCGTCACAATATTAGCAACTTTGTTTTTTACCTCGTGCGGCGGTCAGTTGAACCGGTTGTCTGAGTTGAATTCGGATCCGGAAATATCTCCATCGCCGACGCCGAGCGCTCCCAAACTGCCGGAGCTTAAACCCGACGCCGAGCTGCAAAAGCAGTTTCAGCAGATAGCTGCCGCTGCAAAGGCAAAGTTGGCGTTTATGCGATGCTTATCGAAACCGGAGATGCCGCCGGGCTTAATGCCGATCAGCATTTTCCGATGCAGAGTGTTTACAAGTTGCCTATCTCGATGGCCGTAATGCAGCAGGTTGAAGCGGGCAAACTCAATCTCGATGAAAAGGTCGGCGTCAGCAAAAGCGATTTTGTGAGTCCGGGACAATATAGCCCGATACGTGATAAATATCCGAACGGGATCGAACTAAGTGTCAAAGATCTGATACAGTACGCAGTCTCGGAAAGCGACGGTACGGCCAGCGACGTACTGATGAATCTCGCCGGCGGAGCATCAAAGGTTCAGGTTTATCTGA
>DATJGV010000320.1:0-11463 GCA_035494575.1 Pyrinomonadaceae bacterium
AACGGTTTGATGGTTCCCCGTTCGCATAATTCAATTCACTTTGAAATTTCAGGGCCGGGCGAGATCGTCGCTGTCGATAACGGCGACGCCACCGACCACACTTCGTTTCAGTCGAGATCACGAAAGGCATTCAACGGCTTATGTCTTGTAATTGTCCGCTCGCTAAAAAACAAGAGCGGTCGAATTACCTTGCACGCCGCGTCCGACGGTTTGAGTCCGGCTGAAACTCTTATTATTTCGAAATAATTTGATCTTATGAAAATTCTTGCTTTGATCGTCGCAGTTTTTATTGTTTGTGTTTCAATAGTGCCCGCTCAGGTCACCGTCGTCCTCGATGATTATTTCAACCACGAAATAAAAAAGGACAAGAGTGGGAAGGATGTCGTTTTTCACTACAAATGGGACGACACCGCGAACTCTGGTTTTTCGGTTTGGGGCAAAGCGTTTAACGACCTTGGCGCAAAAACCGAAATGCTTACGGCCGAACCGACCTCCGCCAACCTGCGAAAAGCGAGTATTTATATAATCGTTGATCCGGACACGCCGCAGGAGTCGCCCGATCCGAAATACATAAATGCCGAGGACGTAAAGGTCCTCTCGGACTGGGTGAAAAAAGGCGGTGTTCTTGTGCTGATGGGAAACGACGTCGGCAATTGCGAACTTGACCATTTTAACGATCTGGCAAAGACCTTCGGCGTTACGTTCAACAAAGACAGCAAGTATCGGGTGACAAATGACAATTACGCAATGGGCAAGATAATTGTCGATGTGAAAAACCCGATCTTAAAAACAGCACATCAGTTATATTTAAAGGAAGTTTCCACCCTTACCGTTTCATCGCCCGCAAATACCGTGCTCGAGGCCGATGGTAACAAGTTAATGGCCGTTGCAAAGTACGGGAAAGGTACGGTTTTTGTTGTCGGTGACCCGTGGCTTTATAACGAATACACTAACGGCCGATTGCCGTCAGAGTTTGAAAATCTGAAAGCCGCCGGCGATCTTTCCCGCTGGCTGATCGATCAGGCAAAGCATAAGTAGAGGCCTTGTGTACGGTAGCTGCGGTCTTAAGTTAACTCAAAAATTTTAATGGAGTGTTTTATGGGAAAAACTAAGTTTGTCTTTGTTCTATCGGCATTAGTTGTTATTTTTTGCATATCGGCAGCAGCTCAGTCGCGTCAGCCGTCAAAGCCGCTCAAACCATTCATTGTCAAAACCGCTCAGTCGGTTGACGAACTCGAAAAGACGCTTCGCGTCGGAAATAAAACCGAGGATCTTATCGGCGGCGAGGGGATGCAGCTTCGCGTTGCCATCCAGCACGACAAGGTGCGCGAAACCGCAGACGCCGAGGTCCACGATGCATCCGATGACATTTATTACGTGTTGGATGGCTCAGCGAAATTAACGCTTGGCGGCAGTCTCGAAAATCCTCGCGAGGCGACCACCGGCGAATGGAAAAGCAAGACCATCATCGGCGGCACGACCTTTGAGATCAAAAAGGGCGATCTGATCATAGTCCCGCGCGGCACGCCGCACCAGCGAACCAGTATAAAGGGACAGGAGTTTTCGATGATCCTGATAAAGGTTTTTGCCGAAGCGCAGAAGGCAAAATAATCTGCGGGTTTTTGTCTTCGACTGAATCGCGATATTGTTTTACTATTAGAGGCAAATGGCCCAAAGCAGAACGAAAAATTCGGACAAAACAGTGACGGAGCGAAGCGGTTCGTCCACCGAAGAGGTCGTCGAACGCCTCCGCACAATGATCCAAAGCGGCGAGATAACGGCCGGAGACCGGCTTCCGCCGGAACGCGATCTTGCCAAGCTTCTGGGCGTCAGCCGTCCGACACTGCGTGCAGGTATCCGTTCGCTTTCAACGGTCGGCATATTGCAATCCCGCCAGGGCGCCGGAACATTCGTCGCTGAGGTCGAAGCGTCGCCGACGCTTGACGGAAGCGCTTTAAGGCTTCTTTCGGCTTTACATGGTTTCACATCAGATGAGATGTTCGAGGCTCGGCTGGCGCTGGAAATGAGCATCGCGGCCCTTGCAGCCGAACGCGCGAGTAGCGAGCAAATGACGCTTATGGCTGAAGAGATCGCGTCAATGTATGCGTCGCTGGACGATCCGGAGCAGTATCTCGTTCACGATATGCAGTTTCATCAGTTGATCGCCGCCGCATCCGAAAATCGCATACTTACGTCCCTGATGAATATGATCGCGAAGATCTTGTTCGACGCTCGCCGCAAAACCGTCAAGAATGCGACCGACCTAAAGGACTCAGTCAGCCAGCACCAAAATGTTTATCGCGCGATACGCGAACGCAGTCCTGAAATGGCCCGCGCCGCCATGCACGATCATTTGGTCAGAACCCGGGAAGCCCAGCGCCTCGAATCTGAATCACTCAATTCATCCAAGAAAAAGAAGAAATAATCTCATTCGGCAATAAGAGCCGGTTCAAGTCGCGGTGTAAGCAAGTGCATTATCAACAGCGCGATCAAATAGGCCGAACCGGCAATCACAAAAACCGAAAAATACGACCCCGTATAATAAACTATCAAACCAACCGTGCTTTGCAGCACCACGCCGCCAAGCGAACCCGCCATTCCGCCGATTCCGACGACGGAACCGACCGCTTGCTGCGGGAACATATCGGAAACTGTCGTAAATATATTGGCCGACCAACCCTGATGAGCCGCAGCCGCGATCCCGATCAACAGTACCGCAACCCAGAGATTTGAGGTAAGCGTCGCGAAGACGACCGGAATAACCGCGATCGCACATATAAGCATCGCAGTTTTGCGACCGCCGTTTACGCTCCAACCACGCTTGATCAAGTTCGACGACAACCAGCCGCCGCCTATCGAACCCACGTCTGCGATGACGTAAATTACGACAAGCGGCAAACCGAGCTGTGTTATGTTCAGTCCGAATTTTGAATTCAAAAAAGGCGGCAGCCAGAAAAGATATACCCACCAGATCGGGTCGGTCATAAATTTTCCTATCGAAAACGCCCAAGTCTGACGATAGCCGATCAGCCTGCGCCACGGTATTTTTGCAAATGGTTTTTCGTTGTCCGATTTGATGTAGGCAAGTTCTGCTTCTGAAAGGCTCGGATGTTCCTCAGGGCGTCGATAGACCAGCAGCCAGACCGCGAGCCATATAAACCCGAGCGCACCGGTTATAACAAATGCCCATTCCCAGCCATAATTTACTGCGATGAATGGCACGCTTAGCGGAGCCAGGACCGCTCCCACGTTCGACCCTGCATTAAAAATGCCGGTTGCAAGTGCCCGCTCTTTTTTCGGGAACCACTCGGCTACTGTTTTGATCGCAGCGGGAAAATTGCCGGCTTCACCAAGGCCGAGCATAAACCGCGCGGCTCCGAATGAAAACGCCGAACGCGCGGCCGCATGAGCCATCGCAGCCAGGCTCCAAAAAGTGATGGAAAAGGAAAAACCCTTCCGGGTTCCGAACCGGTCCATCAGCCCGCCTACTACCAGAAGGCCGATCGCATACGAGGCCTGAAACGCGGTGTTTACAAATCCGTATTCGGCCTCATTCCAACCGATCGTTGCTTTGAAATTGGCGTCGGTCGTCAAAATACCAAGCACCTGACGATCGATGTAGTTGATCGTCGTCGCAAAAAACAGAAGAGCGCATATCACCCATCGATAGTTTCCTACGCTCACCATGACGTTATCGACCGCCGCCGCAACCGATCCAGTAACCGTAGCGGCCGATTCCTCCGGCGGCGAAACCTGCGATTCCGATTTGGGTTCCTCAAAATCTTCGATTATTTCTGCAACATCGCTCATAATTTCGGTTTCCTCTTAGATGGATAGAATTCCCGGAGAGAAATATTCCCGTCCATTTTCGCAAACCGCGATCTGCGGAAAGCCGGGAGTTGTCGTGACGATCTCAAATCCTTCGTGCAGCGCTATACCGGTTTCTTCAACCTTTGTTCCCGTAATGGATGGATTCCATGCAAAAGCCTGGTTAGCAAAAACCGTTTCATCGCTTGTCGGATGGGCGACCCAATCGCGAGTTCTGTAGCCGCACGCGCCGCCCTGATGGTGTTTATTTATTTCGTCGGCAAATCCGGCTTTCTGATACGCCTTCTTCGCCGTTTCGTAAAGTTCCGCTCCCGTTTTTCCAGGTTGCGTGGCAGCAGATAAACACGCATTGACTTGTGCAACCGCTCTGGTCCGACGTTCAAGATCTTCGGGAATTGTTCCGGCAGAGATAATGCGGCTAAGGCTTACGATAAGCCCCTCGCGCTTTGCGCAAACTACAAGCATTAACAGTTTTTCCCAACGATTTTGGGTAGGAACCGGATGGCGGAATTTTTCTAGCCTCACATCTGCCGCGACGAGGTTTACCACTGCGAACATATTTTTCGCCATGAACTCAGAATCTACATGCGCCGCAATCTCGAGTTCGGTCATTCCGGGTTCGATGTTATTAATGACGCGGCCGATAGCACCTCCGGCATCGCTGCCCAAGACCTTAAATCGATCGGTCTCGTTCGGCGTCAAACTGTAACGGCACTCGGATATAAGTCTTTCAATCGTGTGGACGTGGCCGTTGAGAGGAGCATCAAGAGCGACCTGTCCACAGTCTGCCGATAGTTTGTTGGCAATCCTAACCACCGGATTATGAACCGACCTTTCTTCCTGCCAAACGATCTCAATGGGTTCAAAGTCCGTTTCCGAAATCTCTTCGGTTAGCAGCCGAGGCATCTCGACGTTGTTTGCCATAATAAATTTTTTTCCGTTTCGCAAAACGAGAAGGGAGCCCGCTCCGCTGTCGCGGCTAAGATCGATCCCGTTGCGTCCGCCCGCCGTGAGCCACGCAAAATTGTGCTGCGAATTTAACAGCACACCACCCAAGCCCTCGCGAAAAAGCATTTTTTGTAATCGTTCGACTTTTTCTTCGAGTTCTGTGTTCATCGTCGGAGTTGAACTGGTCCTGCTAATGACTTGGCCTTTGGTTTAAGATCTGGCAACGTGGACGTTAGTTTCTTCTAAAACAACACGTCGATGCGAGACCCGCATTTGCTTACTGATTCACACCGCTGGCAAGAAATCCGCCATCGACAACGAGGACCTCACCGGTAACGAAGCTTGCCGCCTCGGATGCAAGAAAAACGGCAGCGCCGGCAAGTTCTTCGACGTTTCCGAACCGTCCCATCGGCGTTCGCATCAAAAATTCCCGGCCACGCTGTGTTTCGTCGAGAAGTTTTTCGTTTAGCGCGGTTCGAAAAACGCCGGGTGCAATAGCGTTGACGTTCACGCCGTGTTTCGCCCACTCGATGGCGAGCGATTTTGTAAGCGATGCAACTGCAGCCTTGCTCGCCGCGTACGCGGCAACTTCAAATAGCGACACAAACGTTGACAGTGACGCAATATTTATTATCCTGCCATAGCCATTTTCGAGCATATGTCGGCCGAATACCTGGCACGAGCGGAGCGTGCCGGTTAGATTTGTTTCCAGGATAGCGTTCCAGTCCTCTTCATTTACATCCAGCGTCGGCTCGCGTTTTGTTCTGCCAGCCGAGTTAACTAGTACGTCAACTTTGCCAAATTCTCTGACGCATTCGGCGAGTAACTTCTCAAGGGATGTCAGGTCGGATACATCCGAAACGCACCTCAACGTTTTTCGGCCCGACGCCTCAATTTCAGCCGCTGTCGCCTCGACCTGTTCTTGCCTCCGCGAGGTGCAAATGACGTCTGCACCGGCTTCGGCCAACCCATGAGCGATTGCCCGGCCAATGCCGGACGTGCCGCCAATTACGACCGCAGTTCTCTTTGTCAAATCCAGTTTGGAATAGCTCATCGAGGAGAAGATACCGAGTTTTTGTCGAAAAAGCGAAAAGGTTTTACCATTTGGTAACGGTAACAATAGTTTCGGCCATATCAAGCCAAATTGTCAAGAATTGCAAACAAACGTTTTTTCATAATATGGACGGTGTCGAATTTCCAGCCGATCGGAAATCGCACCTTCTTAAAACCGAAGGTTCCAAAAATGCCAAATTGGTCAAACCAATTATAATATGCGATCGTCTTTTGGTAAAGGACGTGAAACAACGAACGTTAGAAAGTATGTTATCGACCCACGACATCTACGGTTCTAATAATAACGCATCGCGAGTTTCAATTTTGGGCAGAACAGACTGTATCATTGTAGAATTGTGGTTTTCACATTCTATGGCCGAATCAGTCGCGATAAAAAATAAACCCGTAAATAACGGCATAAACAGCCAATCATTCGCAAGAAAGTCTAACCTCCTGCTGCGTCTTATACGCGCGTGCCAGCCAATATCGCGGACAGATATTGCAGCACGCTTGAATATAGACAAAAGCACTGTCACCGAGACCGTCAAACCCCTGATCGCTGCCGGCATCATTCAGGAATCGACACCTGAAGGCTCGACCCAGGGACGGAGGGCGAAAGTGCTGTCTTTTGCCGACCGTGACGAGTGTTTTATCGGGGTAAACCTTGGCGTGCGGCATTCGCAGGTCGGCTTGACCACAATGAACCAGGAAATAAGGGAGGAAATGGAGTTCGTAACGCCGCCCGACGCTGAAACGGCGCTTCGGATGGCACGCGAACGCATCGAGTATCTCTACGAAAAACGCGAAGGCCGAAGGCTAAGATTTATCGGCGTCAGCGTTCCCGGCGTGCCCGACGCACGGCGCCGCAGCCTTATATATGCCCCCAATTTGAACTGGCGAAATGTAGCGATCGCGGACGCGTTCCAGATCGACAAGAGTGTAAATATCGTTGTTGAGAACGATTCGCGCGCCGCCGCAATGTACGAGGCTCGGGTAAGAATCAGGGATTCTAGTGACGATTGGATGACGAATTTTATTCTCGTCCGTTCCGGAACGGGTATCGGCGTCGGTCTGGTCATCGGCAGCGAGGTTTATCGCGGAACCGGGCCGGGACGCGGAATGGCAGGCGAATTTGGACATATGACGATTGTTGCGGGCGGTAAGCAATGCGTTTGCGGCAACCGTGGCTGCTGGGAGAAATATGCGTCCGCCGCGTCCGCCGCATCGCTGTATATGGGCGACAGACCTCTGCGGCATGGAGAAACCGTTCCGCGATTTATCGAAATAGTGACCAAGGCCGAAAATGGCGAGATACGTTCGCGAAAGACCCTGGAGATGATCGGCGACTATCTCGGGATAGGCATCGCAAACGTGATCATGGGCGTCGGCATTCCGCGTGTAATTGTAAGCGGACGCTTGGTTTACGGATGGCAATTTATAAAAGAGCCCCTCTACAACGCGATCCGGCGAAGCATAGTTGGCCGTATCGAGGGCTGGTCAGTCGAGGCCGGTGAGCCTGCCGGAGCCGCGATCGGCGGGGCTCTGGAGGTCGCCGTTGACGAATATATCGATACGCTGTAAAAACATTGTTCTCTTTGAGATATGATTCTTGATCAGTTCAAACTCGATGGCAAAATTGCCTTGGTAACCGGAGCATCGAGCGGTCTTGGGCAAGTCATGGCTGTCGCTTTGGCCGAAGCCGGAGCAGACGTGGTCTGCCATTGCCATTCGGAGGGCTCCGCTGATGAAACGTGCGGGGAAATTTCGGCACTTGGCCGAAAAACTATTGCAATTGCAGGAGATATGGCCGATAAAGATGTTCCCGCAGCACTGATCGAACAAGCTGTCTCCGAGTTTGGCCGTATTGATATCTTGATAAATAACGCCGGGACAATTCGGCGTGCGCCGGCTGTCGATTATACCGAAAAGGACTGGGCCGACGTCATCGAGATCAACCTGTCATCGGTATTCAGACTGTCGCAGGCGGCGGGGAGCAGGATGGTCGAGCAAGGTTCCGGAAAGATAGTAAATATCGCGTCTTTGCTTTCTTTTCAGGGAGGGATTACCGTTCCTGCATATACTGCATCAAAGTCGGGAGTGGCGGGATTGACCAAGGCTTTTGCGAACGAATGGGCGAAGTTTAACGTCAATGTTAATGCCATCGCACCTGGATATTTTGCAACAAGGAATACCGCGGCGCTCAGAGCGGACGAAACCCGAAACCGCCAGATCCTGGAGCGAATTCCTGCTGGGCGGTGGGGTGATCCACGCGATATTTGCGGGGCCGCGGTGTTTTTATCGTCGGCGGCGAGCGACTATGTAAGCGGACACATCATGGTAGTGGACGGCGGATGGATGGGTCGATAGGTTCTTGAAAATTGACGGCCCGATCTCGATTTTGAGCCCTTCGGTCTCGCGATTCGGTGACGATATCTCGCGAGTTCGCATGCCCGATATCATCGGATGAGATTTTTGGCGAAATTTTGTCGCGTTTAAAGGTGATGGATGGCGTGGTACAAGGTTATAAGGCCATCTAATAAGATGCTTTTTAGCTGTTAATAACCAAATCGTACGCGCGAATAAAAATTTTTCGCTATAATGCATTTTGCGCTTAAGGATGGTAAGGCCGACCAATGAATGCGGCTGTAGTAATGTCGAACCAACAGATCCTGTTTGCTTTTGGACTTAATCATAAAACGTCCGGCGTTGACGTTAGGGAAAGGCTGTACATTCAGGAAGCCGAAATTCCGGCGCTGCTCGCCAGATTAAAACAGCACCTGCCTGAATGCTTGATCGTCTCAACCTGTAACCGAACTGAAATTTACGGCGTTTGCGATCCGGCGGATTTCGATCCGGATTTTTACATCGATACGATTATCGATTTTAAGAACGCACGCGGAATCGTGAAAAAGGAGCATTTTTTCACAGCGGTTTCGTGCGCGGCGTGCCAACAGCTATTTAACGTCGCGGCTAGCATCGACAGCAAGATCATTGGCGATTCGCAGATCTTAAGCCAGTTGCGGGACGCTTATTCTCTCGCCAAAACGCACGGCTCGACCGGTAAGATCCTGAACCAGCTTTCGCAGCGTGCCCTGAAGATCGGTAAAAAAACCTTTACCGAGACCTCCATCCATAAAGGCGCAGTGTCGATAAGCATAGCGGCGGTCGGGTTGGCGGTCGAAACCTACGGGTCGCTCGCAGGCAAATCGGTGCTGGTGATCGGCGCCGGCGAAACGGCCAAACTGACAGCCGAAGCGCTGATAAAAAAACGGGTCGGCAAGATCGTCATCACGAACCGGACCCGTTCTCACGCCGAGCAGATGCTTGATTCGCTTGGAAAGACGTACAAATTCAGCGGCGAAATAATAGATTTTGACGATTTTAAAGGTCACCTATCGGAAACCGACATCGTTATCAGCTCAACAAGCTCGTCTGAGCCGATAATCTCCAAGGATGATGTTGCTAAAATTTGCGACCGTATTTTGCTGATTGACATTGCGGTTCCGCGCGACGTAGACCCTTCGGTCGTCGAAAATCACAATGTCGTTCTGAAAAATATCGACGATATACACGCGATCATCGACAGCAATTACGAGCGGCGAATGCGGGATCTGCCGCAAGTGAAAAAGCTCGTTATGAACGAGATGGCCGATTTTTTGATGTGGTATTACTCGCTGCCGCTGATGCCGCGGGCTGAAAAGACCAGGTCGAAAAGGAGCGTCGCCGCTTCACGTGAATTTCTCGAGATCAAAAAGTTTCTTGAGCAGAACGTTTCCGAATTTCACAAGCTGGCAATGCAAAACACCGGTGATATTAAAACCGATCTTGCAAACCATGCACGCCTGATCGATAAACTCCAACTGCTGAAAAACCAGGCATTTGAGGGATCTGCCGCATGAACGGGAAGCTCAAAATCGGCTCCCGCGGCAGCGACCTCGCACTCTGGCAAACAAATTTTGTAAAGAAAAAGCTGGAGGACGCCTACCCCGCGCTCAGTTTCGAGGTAAAGATTATCACGACAACGGGCGATCAGATGCTGGATACGGCCCTGTCAAAGATCGGCGATAAGGGGCTGTTCACACGCCAGATTGAGAATGCACTTTTGAACGGCGAGATCGACCTCGCCGTTCATAGTCTTAAGGACCTGCAAACTGCGCAGCCTGTGGGATTGACGATCGGAGCGGTTTTGGAAAGGGAGACCCCGAACGACGTACTCCTCTCATCCAGATACAACTCGATCGATGAACTGCCAAAAGGAGCGCGGGTTGCAACCGGCAGCCTGCGCCGCAAAAGCCAACTTTTGCACTACCGGCCAGACCTTTCAATAACAGAGATCAGAGGAAACGTTCCAACGCGGATCAGGAAATTGGACGAATCGGAGCTGGACGGTATGATACTCGCTTACGCGGGCGTTCACCGGCTCGGACTGGACTCGCGGATACGGCAAGTGATCCCGTTCGGAATAATGCTGCCTGCGGTCGGCCAAGGCGCAATGGCGGTCGAGGTAAGAGCGGACGATACAAAAGTGCGCGAAATTGCCTCCGTGCTAGACGACACCGAAACACGGAATTGTGTAACGGCCGAAAGGGCGTTCCTGCGACGGCTCGAAGGCGGCTGTCAGGTGCCGATAGGCGCGATGGCTCGTGTCGAAGGTGATCGTATCTATCTCGAGGGCGTTGTCGGGAGTCTCGACGGAGACAAAAATCTGCGCGAGCGAATAACCGGGGACACTGCCGATGCAGACGCGCTCGGAACGGGGCTTGCGGAACAGATGCTTGAAAAGGGCGCTGCTGAGATCTTGGAAGAAGGGCGTCGGACAGTTGAAAACCCGGCAAATGCGGTGGTGCGATGAAAGGACAGGTCGTTCTGGTCGCACGGTTCGATGACGAATTCAGCGAGACGCTTCGGGAAAACGGCTGCGAGGTTATAAATCTTGAGCTGATCAAAACCCAGCCGGTTGAAAATTTGAGCGAACTGGACGATAAGCTTGCACGGCTTGACGCATACGACGGTGTTTTCATTACAAGCAAAAACGCGGCCCGCGTTTTTGCAGACGGGCTCGGCGCGAAAGATTTTCGTGGAAAGGTGTATGTGCTGGGCGAACGGTCGCGGGCTGTGCTTGAAAACGCCCGATTGAATATCGTATTTCACCAAGACGCTAATACCGTCGAGGAATTGATAAACTCGTTAGGCGCTGCAGAATTCTCGGGCAGGAAATTGCTTTTTGTCCGCGGCAGCAGATCGATGCGGACAGTGCCGGAAATGCTCGCGGGCATCGCTGAGATCGACGAGGTCGAGGTTTACCGGACCTTTGACGCGGATATTGACGAACTAAGTCTCGTAAATGTCCGCGAGAGATTGAGAAAGTGCGAAGTCGACTGGATCTGCTTTTTTTCGCCGTCGGCGGTTTCGCGGTTTACCGAATTGTTCGAAGCTGGGAATACGAAAATTGCCGTGGTAGGAAAAACGACGGGCGATGCTGTAAAGCAAGCGGGTTTGAATTTGCGGCTGGTTTCACCAAGGGCGGCGAGCAGAGATTTTGCGGCAAGCTTGGTAGAGCGTTCAGTGCGAAAGCCCGCGCGTTAACAAGGGCGAAATGTGAACGTGGAATGTCTCGCCGTGTGATATTTGCCG
>DATJGV010000321.1:0-4421 GCA_035494575.1 Pyrinomonadaceae bacterium
CTTGGGGTGATAGCCGAGACCGAACTTTCGCTGCTGCCAATGCCCGAAGGGTTTTTTAGCGGAATCGTATTTTTTGAGAATGAATCGGATCTGCTTGCCTTTGTGACGGATGCGCGAGAGCTTTCATTCGCAAATCGCAGATCGCAAATCGGAAATTCATTTGATGCTTCGCTGCTCGAATATTTCGACAAGAATGCTCTTGATTTTATTCGTGAACGGTTTCCGGAAGTGCCCGGGAATATGCAGGGCGCGATCTTTTTCGAGCAGGAGACGACCGCCGAAACCGAAGACATTTTGTTCGAGCAATGGAACGAGCTTTTGGAAAAGCACAACGCCGATGTTGACCGTTCGTGGTTTACGACGACCGATCAGGACCGAGAAAAAATGCGTGAATTTCGGCATGCCTTGCCGGTTACGGTGAATGAAAGGATCGCACGTTATGACCGCAAAAAGGTCGGAACGGACATGGCGGTGCCGGATGAGAAATTTGCCGGTTTTTTGAGGTTTTACAAGCAAATACTCGATGCAAGCGGGCTCGATTACGTCATTTTCGGCCACATCGGCGATTGTCATTTGCACGCGAATCTGTTGCCGAAAGATGAAACAGAAGCCGAAAAAGCGCGTCATATTTATGGCCGCTGCGTTGCTCAGGCGATAATGCTCGGCGGGACGGTTTCAGCTGAGCACGGCATCGGCAAACTTAAGCGGAAATATCTGGACGCTATGATGGGCGAACGGTACCTGAACGAAATGGCCGAACTTAAACGGGCGTTTGACGCTAACGGCATTTTGGGGCGGGGAAATATGTTCGACGTAAAATTTCTGGCCTGACAAGCGTCCGATCTATTGACGAACTATAAAAGTGCGTTACAATCGTCACATCCGATGTCACCCTTATCGGGAAAACGAATAGGCCGGTACGAAATAAGCTCGCCCTTAGGTGCAGGCGGGATGGGAGAGGTGTTTCTTGCCCGCGACACCCAGCTTGACCGCAACGTTGCGCTTAAGCTCCTATCCGAAGAATTCACAAAAAACGAGGACAGGATGAAACGCTTCGTTCAGGAAGCGAAAACGGCCTCCGCGTTAAATCATCCGAACATAATCGTCATCCATGAGATCGGCGAAAGCGGTGGCCACCATTTTATCGCGACGGAACATATCGAGGGCGACACGCTGCGCGACAGGATAAATCATTCGCACCTGTCTATGGAGCAGGTTCTCGATATAGTTTTGCAGGCTGCAAACGCGCTTGCGGCGGCTCACAAGGCGAACATCATCCACCGTGACATAAAACCCGAAAATATAATGGTGCGTCCCGACGGGTACGTGAAGGTGTTGGATTTTGGGTTGGCAAAACTGACGGAAAACGGCGCGGGCGCTAACAGCGATTCCAACGTTCAGACGCAGATGCTGGTCAAGACAAATCCGGGTACCGTTATGGGTACAACCTCGTATATGTCGCCTGAACAGGCCCGCGGGGCAATTGACATCGACGCGCGGACGGACATTTTCAGCCTGGGCGTGGTTTTGTACGAGATGCTGACCGGCCGTGTGCCGTTTCAAGGCAGCACCCCCGGCGAAGTGATCGGCGCCATCATGTATGAATCGGTCAAACCCATTGCACGCTACATCGACGATTGCCCGCCGGAACTGGAACGGATCGTAACCAAAGCGCTTCAAAAAGACCCTGAGGAACGCTATCAACTGATCAGAGATCTTGCGACCGACGTGAAAAACCTGCGTCGGAGAATGGACTTCGAGTCCGAGCTTGAACGGAGTTCGATTCCGAACCGTTCCGATCTTCCCAGCAGTCCGCCGAACCGTAAATCAGAACCGCCGGTGATAACCACGAGTTCGGGCGGCAGTAAGGACGCGTTGCTCCTGACGGAATTTGTAAACCTCACAGGCGATCCGGTTTTTGACGGCACGCTGAACATCGCGCTTGCTATTACGCTTGAACAGTCGCCTTTTCTTGAGATATTTAACGATTCGAAGGTCCGGCACGCTTTGCGGCTGATGGGACGCGACCCGAACGAAAAGGTAACGCGCGACCTCGGACGCGAGATCTGTATGCGGCAGAGTCTTAAAGCGTATATCAGCGGTACGGTTACTTCTCTCGGTTCGAATTACGTTCTGACGCTCGAAGCGGCGAACGGACGAACCGGCGATGTCATTGGCCGGCAGCTTGAGCAGACCGATTCTAAGGAAAAGGTGTTACAGGCGCTTGGGCAGGCCGCGACGGGTTTGCGCGAAAAGCTTGGCGAAAGCCTCAGTTCGATCGATATGTTCGACGCTCCTCTGCAAGAGGCAACGACGTCCTCGATCGACGCATTCAAGGCGTATGCGCTTTTCCTTGAATATTACCGCGATGGCAAAACGCTCGAGGCGATCCCCTTTGCAAAACGGGCGCTCGAACTCGACCCGAATTTTGCGTCCGCCTACGTGATGCTTGCCATCATGTACTACAACACGAACCAGCCGAAACTTGCGGCTGATTTTGCGGCAAAGGCGTTCGATCTGCGTGACCGCGTTAGTGAATACGAACGACTGAGAATAACGCATTTTTATCACCTTATGGTGACGGGTGAGGTCGAAAAAGGCATCGAGACGCTGAAATTGTATAAGCGTTCATACCCGCGCGACGCGATCCCGCCGGTGGTTCTCTCCGATCTTTACGAGGTCATCGGCCAGTTTGAAAGATCGGTGGAGGAAGCGCGGGACGGGCTGAGGCTGAACCCGAATTACGCGATCGCTATACAAAATCTTTGCACCGCGCTTTTGCGATTGAATCGTCTGGCGGAGATCAAAGAGAACTGCCGCGACGCGTTTCAGCGCGAGATGGACGGCGATCTGTTTCACGTTTTGCTGTACCAGACGGCATTCATCGAGCACGATGAGGCAGCAATGGAAGAACATCTTGCGTGGTTTCACGGGCGCGATGACGAACACATTGCGATAAACCAAACCGCTGCCGCTGCCGCATTCGGCGGAAAATGGCGCGCTTCGCAGGAGTTGACGAAACGCTCCATCGAACTGGCCGTCAGAAACGATGCCGTCGAAAGCGCCGCCGAATACGCGGCCGAGCAGGCGGTAAGGATGGTATGCTGGAGCTCACCCACTTTGATACCGGCACGTGACGATCAGAAACTAAAACTGCCGCTGCAGACGCAGGTAAAAAGAGCACTCCAATTTTCACGAAACAAAGTTGCCCTGTCCAGAGTGGCCGTGGCACTCGATTTTGCGGGCCACCGTGCTGAGGCGGACGCGCTTTTTCAGGAAATACGTTCCGAATATCCGAATAATACGCTTCTGAACCAACTTTGGATGCCGTTTGCAAAAGCCGGAGGCTTGTTGCATGCCGGACGGTACGAATCAGCGGTTGCCGCGCTCGAAATGACCGAACGATTCCAGGGCGCGGGACAATTTTTCCCACAGTATTTTCGCGGCCTCTCGTATTTGAATTTGAACCGAAAAAACGACGCGGTCCGCGAATTTGACAGCATTCTCACACATCAGGGCGAGGCTCCGCTTTCCGCTATTTATCCCCTCGCGCAGCTTGCGAGGGCGCGGGCGTTGAACGACAAGAGAGAATACGAAAAATTCTTCGAGTTCTGGAAGGACGCGGACGCCGATATGCCGGCCCTCGTTGCGGCGAAGAGTGAATACGAAGCTCTCGTGTAAGAATGGCAGATCAATTAGTTTGTTCGTGTTGATTCGTGAGATTTTTTGGTTTCAGTTTTCTCGAAATGCACGAACTGGATCAATTTGAACACGCCGCAACTCGAGTTAGGTCATCGCCTCTTTTCTATGTATTTGCCGTCACCTGCCATCAAAGTTAAAATAAGTTTTTGCAACATTTAATCAAAGGAAATAACGAAAGATGATCAAAGCGATTTTGATGGACTTTAACGGCGTTATTATCGACGACGAGCCGATACAGATGAAGGCGTATCAGGAGATCTTGTCGCACGAGGGTATTGCGCTGACCGAGAACGATTATTACGAATGCCTCGGGATGGACGACATAACGTTTGTCGAGACCGCATATAAACGCGCCGGCGTCGAACCGGCGCCGAACAAAGTGCTTGAGGTCGCGCAGGCGAAGACGGAAAAATGGCGCGAGATCGTCGCCGACGGCGTGCCGCTGTTCGACGGACTTGAGAATTTTGTCCGAAAAATGGCGAACGAGTTTACCCTTGGCATTGTCAGCATGTCGCACCGCGACGAGGTCGATCATATTCTCGAGCTAACAGGTTTGGCCGATTGTTTTAAGGTTATAATCAGCGCTACGGACGTCTCAAACTGCAAACCAGACCCGGAATGTTATAGACTTGGTTTCGCGTTGATAGACGCGTACCGCACTGACCGCAAGCATCTGCCGATGACGCACGGCGAATGCCTGGTTATCGAAGATTCTCCGC
>DATJGV010000322.1:0-7825 GCA_035494575.1 Pyrinomonadaceae bacterium
CCGAGACGACTCTCGCCCAAACGCCATAAAGTTCAATGGCTTCGCCGCCTCTCGCGGGAGGAAGATAGAGGTATCCCGTTATCAAACCGATGATCGCAAAAATGAGGTTTGCGACCACCCAGATCAGAAAGACTACGATCAAACAACCGACAAAAATACCGCCAACGCGTCGTCCGGCCGGGTTTATCGCGCCGTCGTGCGGGGGCGATATGCGTTCGGAATGAGGCTTTTCACTCGACTCATCGGACATGCGATGAGTATAGCGCCGAAATTTACTTCCGGTCCTTAAAACTGTTGAACAGATCGGTGTGACGGCTGGTCAACGGCATCAGTTTTCCGTCAATGAACAAATACTTAATATTCGTTCGTGGTTCCAAAATGTCACCGTCAGCGACAACGATGTTTGCCATTTTGCCAACATCGATCGAGCCGACCTTATCTGAAATTCCCAGGATCTGCGCCGGGTAAAGCGTCACGGATCTCAAAGCGTCCTCTTTCGACAAGCCGAACGCTCCTGCCAGGCCTGCATGGTACGGAAGATCGCGGATCTCAGGTCCGTCATTCCCGGTCGAGATCGCAAATTTCACACCCGCCTGCTGCATTTTTGACGGCGCTTCAAAAAGGTAATCGTAAGCGTCGTCGTCCTGGACAGGCAAGTTGTAAATGTTGGTGTAGATAACGGCGATGTTGTTTTTCTTTAGATCCTCGGCAGCCTTCCACGCGTCCTGGCCGCCTAGGATGATCGCCTTGAGCTTCAATTCCGAAGCGAACTTAACAACGCCCCGAATATCCCGCTCACGCTCGGCGGTAAATATCACGGGCCTTTGACCGCGGATGTACGGAACTAGCGGTTCAAGCTTAATATTCATCGGCGTGTACGGCAGCGATTTGTCCTTGTCGCCGGCCTCACGTGCACGAGCATAGTTTTCGGCTTCTCTGAATACCTTTTTTAGATCATCGAGCTGCGCATCGCGTCTTTTAACGGCTTCGCTAAATTCGATGGTCTGCCGCCCGACTCCGGGCGTAAATCCGCCAAAGGTTGATATACGCGGAAAATTAATGACCAGTCCGAATTCCGGCACAAGCGCCATTTCGGCCTGCGTCGAACCGCTTAGATCGATCACCGCAGCCTCACCCGCGATCAAACCGCCGGTCGGATAGGACATAACGGTCGTTATACCGTTCACGCGAGTGATGTTGATATGTGTCGAGTGTGGGTTAATGCCTTTGAACGCCTTCGCGTTTGCGTTCTGATCACCAGTCTCGGCAACATCTACCGAGCCTGGAACACCGAGGCCGATCTCGCTCAAACCGAGATTCGTTCCCGCATCGATCATTCCGGGAAAAACACTAAGGCCTTTGCCATCGATCTTTTCGGCATTTGCCGGAACCGAAACATTGGCTCCGACCGCTACGATCTTTCCATTTTGAATAAGCACCGTGCCGTTATCGATGGTTGCACCCGAAACCGTGACGATGCGTGCGTTGGTGATGACAAAGGTGCCAGCCCGACCGTTCTGGTCTTGTTCGGAACCGTCATTCTGCGCGGCCGCCAATGCAACGCAAGAAATGCAAACTACGAGAGTAAACAATATCTTTTTTCCCATGATTCCAATCAGAAATCCCAAATCAAAAATCCCAAATCTCATTGGTTCCCTCCGTCGCCATATTCCGCATCGTCCCGTTCTTCGAGGCGATGTTCGCTCGGGATCCTTGGCTGAGTGCCGCCTGCTGCCGGTGGTTTGTTCACATCGAGTTTCTCAAGTGCTTCGCGTTCTTTTGCAAGATCGGCGCGCTTTTGAATATCTTTTGCCCGGTCAAAAAATGTTTCGCCCTCAATGATCGTCCGTTCGACGCGCGAATAAACGCTGAACGGATGTGCCGACCAGATCAACAGATCGGCATCCTTCCCGACTTCGATCGAACCTGTTCGCTTGTCGATGCCGAGCTGTTTTGCGGGATTAAGCGTGATCATTTTCAATGCTTCCTCTTCGGGCACGCCGCCGTATTTTTCGACCTTTGCAGCGTCAAGATTAAGCCGTCGCATCCGCTCATCCGAATCGGAATTTATCGACACGACCACGCCGGCTTTCCACAATAAATATGCGTTGTACGGAATGGCGTCATAGGCTTCGAGCTTGTAGCCCCAGCTATCGGTAAATATCGAAACGCCCGTTCCGCGTTTGGCGATCTCAGGCGCTATCTTGTACGCCTCGAGGCCATGCTGGAGCGTGGCGATCTTAAATCCGAACTCGTCCGCAAGCAGCATGAGATTCAGATGCTCATCCGAACGGTAACCGTGAGCGTGCACAAGCCGTTTGCCCTCGATGACCTCGACAAGCGGTTCGAGTTCGAGATCGCGGCGCGGCGGCACTTTCGTTTTCCCCGCTTTGTAATCGTCCCACGCGCGTTTGTAATCGCGTGCGCGCAGGAACGCGTCGCGCATCGTCTCGATCACGCCCATACGCGTACGCGGGTAACGCGGAGGCACACCCGGCCGCGAAAAATTTGTTCCCTTAGGGTTTTCGCCCATCGCAAATTTTATCCCCGGCGGTGCATCGGGAATCGGAAAATCTTCGACCGGATGGCCGTATTTGAATTTAACAACGGTGTTCTTTCCGCCAATCGAGTTCGCCGACCCGTGCAGGATGTTCGCCGACGTGACACCTCCTGCCAGCGCACGATAGATCGCAATGTCCGTCGGGTTCAACACGTCTCGCGTACCAGTCATCGACGTAACTGAAAGCGAACCTTCGTTAATAGCGTCGATCATCGTGTGCGAATGGCAATCCACAATGCCTGGCGTGACAAATTTGCCCGTCGCGTCGATTATTTCGGCACCGGATCCCGCGCTGAGATTTTTCCCGATCTTCGCGATCTTGCCGTTCCGAACAAGAATGTCCGTATTCTCAAGCGTGCCGTGAATAGCCGTAAGCACCGTCGCGTTCTTTATCAAAAGCTCTTTGTTTGCCTGGCCGAAGGCCGCAAATTGCAGATTACCCAGGACCAGTAAAAGCGATACAAAATAAGCCGTTATTCTCTTCATAGATATATAAATTTCACACAATTTCAGCCTGCCGTGCTGCTGCCTTTAGGGATTTTTAGTGCCCGAAAACGGAATCGCTCCCTGCGGCGAATCGATCGTGCCGCTGATCTGATTTCCGGAAACCGTACCCTTGACGATAATGTCCACGGTGCTGCCGCCGTATTCGACTGTTGCCGCGAAGGTGAAGCCTTCGACCGTCACCTTTCCGTCGCGGATCGGCGCAGTGCCAAGCGAAGACTGTATCGTGCCGTTCAGCAAATTTCCCTGCTGAGTGAAAGCGAGAGTCCCGGCAAGCGGCTGTCCGGGAATGTCTATCGTGATACTGTAATTACCGGCGACATTTGGCACAGCGCGGCCGCCGTTCGAAGGCGTCGTCTCGGCTGGTTTCGGTTCCTCCTTGATCTCGAACAATTTCCCGTCGACAAAGACCTGTTTCACCGCTCGATCCTTGCCAAATAGGTCGCCTTTTACGACGACGAGATTTGCGATCTTGCCCGGTTCGATAGAACCCGTTTGAGCGCTAACACCCAATATTTCAGCTGAGCCGAGCGTCATGGCACGAACCGCGGCGTCGCGGGTTAGACCGTTCTCTACAGCCTTTCCCGCGTTTGTAAAAAAGTCGCCGATACTCTTCACACTGTCCGATTCGAACGCAAACTTTACGCCGGCCTGGGCCAATCGTGCCGGGCCTTTAGGTGTTTCCGCACGAAGCCGTAAGACCTCGAGCGGTTCGGGGTCAGCGTCAGCAGATGCCGCGGTTGTTCGCTTTGGAAAATTGAGCGACAGCAAAACCGGAACGTCCTGCGCTTTCAGGCGGTCCGCAACTTTCCATGATTCCTGCCCTCCGGCGATGATCGCCTTCAGATTAAATTCCTTTGCGAGGTCCAGCGCACGCACGATCTCTCGTTCGCTGTTCGCGTTGAAAACTACAGGAATTTGGCGGTTTATTACCGGTATCAAAGCCTCAAGCGATTTGTCCGATTCAGGGCGTTTGATGCCGCGCGGGTTCGCCGCATAGAGCTTCTGAATTTCCTGCAGGCGCTGGGCGTCGAGCATCATCTGCCGTAGAGCGGAAAAAGTTCCAAGCAGCGAAACCGGATATTGCCCGCGAATTGTCGCAAACGAAATGTGTTCCGCAAACGGCGATTTGACGATCATCGCGGAAACTGAATCGCCCGCCAGATCGATCACGGCAGATTCGCCGTTAAAAACACCATTCCGCCCAACCGTCACGGCGGTAGTAAATCCGGCATTGCGGTTAGTCTCAAACTGCGACTCGCCTGATTTCAACTCCTCAGACGCCGCTTCCTCCGGTCGCAGACCGTCCGGGTAATTCGAATTAGTTTCCGACGTTGCTTGCGGTCCCGATGTTCCGCCACCACGCTGTTGAACGGTGGTTGATGCCGTCTGCAAACCAAGACTTGTGAGCGCGTCGATAAATCCGGGATAAACCGTCATGCCCGTGCCATCGATCACTTCAGCGTCAGCGGGCGCCTTTAAATTTGCACCGACCGATTCGATCAAGCCGTTGCGCACGACAACCGTTCCGTTTTCGATAGTGCCGCCCGACACCGTTACGACGCGAGCGTTTGTGATCGCGTACGTCTGCGCAGAAATTGAGACGATATAGAGCAAACCAATGGCCGCAATTGCGAACAAAACATGCCTGAATTTCATAAATTTTTATCGGAAAAATACTGAACTGCCTGGAAAATCTGTGTTACGCAAAGCATAATCGAAAAGTTTCATAATGCAAACCGTGTCACGGTCAAAAGTTAAAAGGCACCAATTCCTCGTGGCTTCGGCGAGAGAACTCCAATTCTTCTTTGCTCCTTTGCGTCTTTGCGGGAAAAAGCCTTTCTTATGAGAAATTTTTCCCTTAATTAAGTTAAAATCCTATTAGTGGCGGCAATAGTTTTATTCGACGGTGTCTGTAATTTTTGCAATGGCTCGGTCAATTTTATGATCGCGCACGACGCCGCCGGATATTTTAAATTTACTCCGATGCAGTCGGATGCAGGACAGGCGCTAATTGATAAATTCGGGATCGATCAGACCGAAACTGATTCGATAATTCTGGTCGAGGACGACAAGGCATACGCATATTCGACAGCAGCGCTGCGGATAGCCCGAAAGCTCGACGGTCTTTGGCGTTGGTTATACGTACTTCGTTTTGTCCCCGCGCCGATCCGGGATTTTTTCTACAGGCTATTCGCGAAGTATCGTTACCGCTTGTTCGGCAAAACGGACGTTTGCATGATCCCGACGCCCGAGATCAGACAACGATTCTTGACTTGAATGCAAAAGCAATACACGAATGAATTATTCCCTTGCCACGCTCGAATACGAAAAGCTCCTGACTTTGGTGAGGAGGAACGCCCAGACGCCGATGGGCGAAGCTCGTCTTGCAAACCTGCGCCCGATCACCGGCCGCGGCGAGCTTGACCGCGAGCTTTCGCGCATTTCCGAAACGATCCTTCTCAACGAGGAAAAACAGGTTACGTGGTCATTCAGCGGCCTCGAAGACCCGAGCGACGCCGTCGCGATATTAAAGATCAAGAACGCGACACTCGAACCAAATCTTTTGCTCGAGCTGACCCGAGTTTGCAACCAGGCTCTGTTCGCCCGCTCGTCGATACAGCCCGAAAAGGAATTTGTACCGACACTTTGGCAGGTCGTCGAACATTTACCGCCGACGTTGTTTGCCGCGATCGAAAAGATCAATAAAAAGCTGCTGCCAAGCGGCGAGATCGACGACGGTGCCTCGCCCGAGCTTGCGCGACTGCGGCGCGAGATCACCAACCAGCGTTCGCGGCTAACAAAATCGCTCGAATCGGTAATGCGGTCGGCCGGTGACGCAATTCAGGACGAGATCGTAACGATACGCAACGACCGGTTTGTTATCCCGGTCAAGACTGACTTCCGCGGGAAGGTCGGCGGCGTCGCTCACGGATTTTCCTCGTCCGGTGCAACAGTTTTTGTCGAGCCGCTTGAAGCCATCGAAGCCAACAACGAGCTGCAAAATCTGAAAGGCAAAGAAGAACGTGAGATCGCCCGCATTCTGTTCATTTTGACAGAGGAATTACGCGAACAGCTTCCGGCTGTCGCAGCGGCTGTCGAAGCGGTCGCGGAACTCGATTTTATAAAAGCAAAGGTCGAATTCGCGCGAAAGTTCCGAGCGGTCGTTCCTGAACTCTCCGAAGATGAAACGCTCGACCTCATCGACGCCCGCCATCCCCTGCTCGAGGAAAATTTAAGGAACCAAGCAGCTAATAGCCAACCTTCTACTTTTTCAAAAAGCGCCGGAACCACGAAACAACACGAAACAACACGAAACAGAAAACAAACGGAAGCTCCGCTATCGGAGGTTGTCCCTTCGAGCTTTTCTCTTACTCGCGATAAATCAGTGATGGTCATCTCCGGCGCGAATGCCGGCGGGAAAACTGTTGTACTCAAAACCGCAGGCCTGTTAAGCCTGATGGCGATTTCCGGCCTGCCTGTGCCCGCACGTCACGCGCGGATTCCATTTTACCGCTCCGTTCTGGCCGATATCGGCGATCATCAATCACTAGCGGCAAATCTCTCGACGTTCTCGTCGCACATGTCCAACATCGCTGAGATGATGCGCGAATGCGTCGCTCCGTCGCTCGTTCTATTGGACGAGGCCGGAACCGGCACCGATCCAGAAGAAGGCTCGGCTCTAGGCGTCGCTATTGTCGATCATTTTCGCCGCAATTGCCGTGCTCAGGTCATCGCCTCGACACACTATCGCGGCCTGAAAATGTACGCCGCGAATGATCCTAACGTCGTCAACGCCTCGGTCGAGTTTGATGAAAAAACACTGCAGCCTACTTACCGTTTGCTGCTTGGTCTGGCGGGAGCTTCGTCCGGTATCGAGATCGCAAGCCGATTCGGCATTTTGCCGGAGGTTATCGGCGAGGCTCGCGAAAATCTCGATATCTCGGCTCAGGAAGCAGAGAACTACCTGCGTCGGCTGCAAACCGAAACCACACAAGCCGAAGACTTGAGAAAAGCCCTCGAAGAAGAACGCGAAGCCGTCGCCCTGAAATACGCTGGCCTCGAGATCGAAGCAAGCAAAAAAGAAAAAGCTAGGCAAAAACAGTTCGAGCACGAATTAGCTTCGACCATTGACGATTTTGAACGGCAGTCAAAGGCTTTTATCCAAACGCTCGAAGACAAGGCCCTGAAAAACAAACTGGACAAAGAGCGCTCCGCCCGCAAGGCCGAGATGAACCGCGCCATTTTGTCTAAGGTACAAAGCCCCAGGTCCAAAATCGACAACGTCGCGTTCGAGGCGGAAACACGACCCTTAGGGAGTGTGCAAAACGCCGAGCAGAACATAGAGGTTGGTTCTCAGGTAATTACACCCTTCGGCAACATCGGCATCGTCGAAAAAATGGACAAGGAGGTTGCTGAAGTCCTCGTCGGAGGTATGCGGCTCCGTGAAAAAATCACCAACCTGCGCCCGGTCACAACCGAAGAAAAGCCGCGACCGAAAAAAGCGGAAACACGACCGGTAGGGAGTGTGTTACGTCTGGATAACGACCGAGACGCCGACGCCGAGCTAAATCTTATAGGCAAAACCACCGCCGATGCCGAATACGAGATCGACCGCTTTCTCGACGAAGCGTATCTTGCTTCTCTGCCGCGCGTGCGGATTATCCACGGCTTCGGAACCGGCGCCTTAAAAAACTTCGTACACCATTTTCTAAAAGGCCACCCGCACATCGAACGGTTCGCCTTCGCCCCACCCGACCA
>DATJGV010000323.1:0-9245 GCA_035494575.1 Pyrinomonadaceae bacterium
GGCCCTTTGCCCTCCAGCGTATCGACAAGGCCAGCTGCCTTGACGGCGGCAACAAGCGTCGTGTGCTCTTTTGAATTAACGGCGTTTTCCACGATATTTTTTGTTTTGTACATCGCGGCTCCGCCAACCATCGGGTTGCCCCCCGACATCTGGGCCGACGCTCCGATAGCGCCAAAACCAACCGTAACCGCAAGCGCAAAAAATCCAAACAATAATTTCTTCATAATTTCTCCTATTTTCCAAAGTGTGTTCAAAAGGCGTTTTGTCCCTTTTGACATGGAATTCGTGGAAGTCGGAGAATCGGATTCAGATTTAGAAGGCGGCCACGATTTACACTGATGGCATGAATAGAGCGAAAACAATTCGTGCCATTCTTGGCTAATGATTGTGTCAGGAAGATTCTTCGTCGGATATTTGCCTAAGCGCTTCGCTGAGTTTTTCGCGGATTAGTCCGTAAGAAAATCCTTGACGCATCAGATGGTCGTAGAATTTTTTGAGGTCTTCGCGGGTGTCGGGAATGCCGTTTAGGCGGATGCGTTTTTCGATCGCCGTTTGGATCAATTCTGTTTCCGGCATTTTTTCAAATGCATGATCGATCGCCTCTTCGACAGTGTCTTTATCAAGCTTTTTTTGCGAGATGGTTTGTTTTAGTTTTCGTTTCCCCTGAGGTTTTTGGCGGAGTTTCGAGGTGGCCAGATCTTTTGCGTACTGTTTATCGTCGAGATATTTATACTCCTCGAGCTTTAGCAAAACCTCGCCGACAATATGTGAATTTGTCCAGGATTTCTCAAGCAGGCGCTCGCGCAGCTCAGCGACAGATCGCGGTTTCGCCGCGAGCAGTCGAATCGCGCGATCCATTGTGCGCTGTTTCGCCTTCTGCTCGTCCTTGATGACGCGCTCGCTTTCGTCGATAGGCTTTGAACGTCGACGCCACATAAATTTATTCTACATTTACAGCCCAAAAATATCTTTTGATACCGCGGCGATTTTTTTCGGGATGATAAAGAACCTATAATTTAACGCTGAAACGATGGACGGTCTTTTAATAATCGACAAACCCGAAGGCTTAACGTCTCATGACGTTGTTGCGCGCGTGCGGCGAATACTAAGAACAAGACGCGTTGGGCACACCGGAACACTCGATCCGTTTGCGACGGGCGTTATGGTTATCCTTGTCGGTAGAGCGACGCGTCTTGCGCAATTTTTGGACAAAGACGTCAAAGAATATGAAGCGCTTGTGAGACTGGGGTTTGAGACCGATAGCGGAGACAGAACGGGATCTCGGAATGCGGAATTCGGAATTCGGAATGAGGAGATCGCCAAATTCCTGGATAAAACCGACTTGGACGCGGTTCTTGAAAAATTTCGGGGTGATATCGAACAGGTCCCGCCGATGTACTCCGCAAAAAAGATCGAGGGCAAGAAACTCTACGAGCTTGCACGTGCGGGAAAAGTGATCGAGCGAAAACCGATCAAAGTTACAATTCATGCACTCGAGCTTTTGTCGGACGAAGAAATCCGCGATCCGCGATCCGCGATCCGCATTCGGGTTGTGTGTTCTGCCGGAACATACATACGAACACTCGCCGGGGACATAGGCAAACGTTTGGGCACCGGCGCTCATCTTGAAGAATTGCGGCGGACGCGGTCCGGGAAGTTCGGCCTGTCCGAAAGTATTACTCTTGATAAACTGGAAAGACTGGACGATCCGGATTCGGCATTGCGACGAATGGAAGAAGCTGTAAGCGAACTGCCCGAGTGCGTTCTGCCGCCGGACCGTGTTGAAAAAACAAAAAATGGACTGTCAACGCGATTTGATTCCGCGAAAATCACAGACGGCCAGGCAATACGCATGCTGACGGATTCGGGCGAATTGATCGCGATCGGATATTACAAAGGCAACGAGAAGGTCGTGCAGCCAAAAGTCGTATTATTATAGAATCTGGATAACGGGGATAGTGTAAGGTCTATCGAATGACCATTGGTCAAAATAAAAATTAGTTGATTACTGGTGGCCGCCGGCTACCAGCGTGCTAATTCGGGATTATGAAATTACGAAATATTGCGATCGGAATCGGCGGGGCGCTTGCAGGAGCGGTCGCCCTGAAAATGCTTACGCGGGCCAAGGGCGTGGAGTGGGACGAGGTTTCTGATAAGGTTGTTCACTCGGAAAATTCACATTTTGTCGAGGTTGATGGTGCGACTGTTCACTACCAGGAGTTCGGCGACAAGGCGCATCCGACATTGATCCTCATTCACGGCTACACGGCGTCGGCGTACGTTTGGAAGACGGTCGCGCCTATGCTTGCCGAAAACGGATTTCACGTTATCGCGGTCGATCTGCTAGGGTTTGGCTATTCGGACAAGCCATCATGGTTTGAGTATTCGATCGAGGCGCAGGCGCGGATGATCGCCCGTCTTATGAACCGCCTCGGCATCGGTCGAGCAACGCTTGTCGGCAGCTCTTACGGAGCTGCGGTTGCAGCTACGCTTGCACTCGATTACCGCGAGCGCGTCGAGAAGCTTGTTCTGGTCGATGCCGTCGCGAACGATAACCTGCGACATCATCCTCTGCTGAGGCTTGCTTCTATTCCGGGCGTAGGCGAGATCCTTACGCCGTTTGTTGCCGACTCGAAAATGTATTTGCGGCGCAGGATGCATGAGACGCTTTCGCCCGCAAACCACGATCTGATAACGGATGAAAGACTTAATTCCACGCTTCGGCCGCTGCGTGCGGCGGACGCACACCATTCGCTGCTTGCAACATCGCGAAATTGGCACGCCGAACGCATAACGCGGGACGCGGGCCTGATCGACCAGCAGACGCTGATAATCTGGGGCGAAGACGATGCGATAATACCGGTCAGTGACGGATATACGCTGCATGACGCAATATTGAACTCGCGATTTGTCGTGCTTAAAGACTGCGGCCATGTTCCTCAGGAAGAAAAGAGCGATATGTTCGTGGAACTGGTAACTGAGTTTTGCAGGGCCAAAAAAGGACTTATCGATGCAAAGGATGAAGCGGCCGCGAGGTTAGAAGCAAAAGACGGTTTTTAGGAGAAAGTTGCAGGGATGTAGAGCGGCAGCGGAACAGAGCGGAGAATCAACTATCCTGCCGAGTCGTTCCGTATCTTTTTCGTTGTCTAAGGGTCTGTCTTAAATCTTCTCGTAGAAATACCTGAAATGCCCTGTTATCTTCCAATCAAACAGCCGATCTTCCGCCTTTGTTCCGCCGCCGATGTTGTGAATTATCAGATAGCGTTTTGTCTTTTCGTTCCAAAGGTTTGAGACGACGCCGATATGGGTCATTCCTTTGCCGTCGAGATCCCACGAGACGACATCGCCAGGCAAATAGTCGTCCCCATTTGCGGTAATGTCGACCGATCTTCCTCTGCGCGTAAAAAATGTTTGAAGGTTTGGTACACGGCGGTGATCAATGTTCGTGTCGGGCGCGGACAATCCCCACTTTTTCGGGTATGCGGCGAAGTTCGCCGCCATGTCCTCGTGAACCTCTTTTTGCAATTCGATACCAGCAGCGCGAAAGCTTCGAATAACAACGTCGGAGCAAGCGCCGGTATCGATAGGCAGATCGCCGTTCGGATACTGAATGGTGAAATAGGCCTGCGTGTAATTTTTGGTCAGCCGCGTTTGCTCCTCCGCGCTTTGCAGCATTTTATTGATCGGCTCGGAAGCAACTTCTCTCTTTTCTACCGAGCCGCTTATAACGGATGACGGGCCGATTAGCGAATGATCGGAACACCCAAAGCAGAGGAATGCGGCGGTGACAAAAACGGTGAGAACGAGCGCTTTCATATTTTTCAAAGCCAGGCCCGATAGATTTTAGCCGAAAAGGAATGAATTTTGGAAAAAATATTTGCAGAAACGCCGGGCATTAAAAACACGAGATCACACGAATATCTTTCCGTGCGATCTCGTATCTCTAATGACCAGATTTTTAGCCTGCGGTTTCGAAAAGGGCGAGGATCTGCTTGCCCTCGTTCGAGCGCGGATCGATGGTGCGAAGGTGCTTTTGCCCCTGCATCTCCCATATCGCCGTCACAACGCCGTCTTTTTCGACGGCCTGATAGGAAACATCATCCGTGTTTGATGGTGCTTCCTGCGGCGATTCGGGCGCCTTTTCTTCTGCCGCTTCGGCGGTTTGTACTGCTTCTTCAGACATCTAAATAAAAACTCTCCTCAACTGGTATTCTAATAAGTAATTGTTAATAGTAACGAAATTTTGACACGAAAAGCGCCTTTTTGTCGAGTTTCTGGTTTGGCATAAGCATATTTTATCGCTGCACGGCAAATAGCCGCCATTTTCCGTCGGTATCGGGAAACGATCGTTTGCCCAGTTCGTCGAACACTAAACCGGAACCGGCGACGAGGTCTTTCACCGTTCGCGACACCCAAATGCTCTGCTCAGCGGCCTGATCCGCGATCTTCTGAGCCAGCTCGACCGTGAAGCCGCCATATCTGCCGTCTTCCACATCACATTCGCCTGTATGAAGGCCTGTTTTGACCGGAATGTTGAGACGCTGCACCGAATCTGTAATAGCGATAGCGCAGCGTATCGCTCTCGCGGGACCATCAAACATTGCAAGTAAACCCGTTTCGCCGCACGGTATTTCACGACCTCTGAAAAGCATGATCTCGCGACGGATCAGCTCGCCCGACCGCGCCACTGTGTCCTGCCAGTTTGTAGCCTCAAACGAGTCGTAGAATCCATCAGCGAACTTGATACTCAAAACCGTCGCAAGCACGCGGTCGCGTTCGCACCGATGCAACTTGCCGGTCACAAACTCTTCGATCTCATCGAGAATGTCGGTTTGGTTTCCGACAAACGGCAGGTGGTCGATGCCGTCAAGCTCGACGTATTTGCAGCCCGGAATTTTTGATGCTACAAACCTTCCCTCTTCTGCCTTAAGGCATTGATCACCGCTGCGGTGGATGACCAGAGCCGGAACACGTATCGTCGGCAGCACTTCACGCACATCGATCTCGGCGTTCATTTCTGTCAGAGCGGCGGCCGCGCCGGGGCTTGCTCCCATCCTCAGATAGGTCGCCCACCATTCGCGAAACTCTTCATCGTTCGCCATCGAAGGGGCGCGTTCATCGAGACCGACGGCTTTGCCCCAATCGCTCTGGATAACGTCGAAAAAGGCTTCGCGCTGTTCAGTCGTCGGTGCCCACGGGTAATCGTGTGCCCATATCCGTTTCGCATACGTGCCGATCATCACCAGCGCCGTGGTGCGTTCAGGATAGGTTGCCGCAAATAACGAACACATCGGTCCGCCCTCGGAAACGCCGATCAACACTGCGCTATCGGAACCGGCGGCGTCCATGACCGCATGCACGTCTTCCATCCGCTGTTCGAGCGTCGGCAATTCGTTATTCGGGACGCGGTCGGAAAGACCGGTGCCGCGTTTATCAAAAAGTATCAACCGTGAGAACGAGGCCAGACTGTTCAGAAAGGATGCAAAAAGATAATGCTTCCAGAAGTATTCGAGGTGAGACACCCATCCCATCACAAACACTATGTCCACCGGGCCGTTGCCCACAACCTGGTATGCGATATTGACGTCGCCGTTCCGGACGTAACGGGTTTCGGGAATCGAAGGAGCGAGAACTGCGGTTGTGGCAAAACCAAGCTGAGGCGATTCGTGAAATTCACCGGCGTCAATGTAGATGCGCGCGCGAGATTGTTCAAAGACCTCCGTCTGCGGTTGATCGCGTAATTCTTCCACCGGCGCGACAAAGCGGTAGCCGTATTTCGGAACAGTCTCAATGAATTTCGATTCGGGGGTTTCGCCGAGTGTGCGTCTTAGAACCGAAATGTTTTGCGCAAGGTTGTTTTCCTCGACAAAGCTGCCTTCCCAGATCTGGGCAAGCATCTTTTCTTTGCTCAGGACGCGGCCGCTGTTGGCCACAAGCAGCAGGAGCGTGTCGAAGACCTTGGGGGGCAGAGGAATGGCGCCCGTGCCGCCGGACAGTATCCTCTCGTCGGCATCAAGCCGAAAAGAGCAGAACTCGTAAATTTCACGCGACCCGCTTTCCATTTCACATCTTCACAAATTCTTCAGAAAAGTTTCATTGATACCTAAAGAATTTGCCACCTCGGAGGCGCTAAAAATATTTCAGTGAACGATTCAGAAGTTTAACGCAAAAAAGGGCAGGACGAAAGAAAATTATGGCATTTATTGATTCGGGACGAACGCGGGAAGGAATGTACGACGAAACCTACGTTGATGCGATACATCTCCGGCGACGCGGTTTTGCATATTGTCCGGTCTGCGACAAGTTTGTTGAGCTGCTCGGTTTCAGCGAATCTGCTGACCTGTTTAATACCGATACAGATGACATCGAGTCATTGGCGATCGGCGGCGAACTGCACCGTATTCACAATATTCGGGGAAAAATTTTGATCTGCAGCGATTCTCTTTTTCGCTGTTTCGACAGCCGAGAGACGCGCCGTCTCGATACCGGCTACAAAACGCTCAAGCCAAAGAGCTAAAAGATTCAGGCGGAATTTATGAACGCTTCGAAACACAGGGAGATCGTCGTTGAAATCGAAAAAGTTCAGCTCATCCGCAGGCGGACAAAGACCAAGCTGCTTTTCTGCTCGACCTGCAGGCAGGAAACCGACTTCATTTCCGCGGATGAGGCGGCAGCCCTTTTTATAACGGACACCGACCGGATATTTCACTTTATCTCCGTCAACGAGTGTCACATCCAAACGCAGGCAGACGGTTCTGCTTGTATATGCCTCACCGCATTTCTGGACACGGTAAGGACAAAGATAGGGGGTTCCAGGATCAAACTAATAGGAGATTTATCAAAATGATCAAGGCAATTTATAACCTTTTACTGACAGCAGCCGCTATTTTTATTTCGTTGATTCCGGCGGCCGCACAGGGACTTGTTCGCTCCGCCGCCGGGGCCGAGCCCGCGGCGATATTACAGACGGTGAACCAATTTCGCGAGGATCTCGGCGGACAGCTAAATCCGAACGTCGCACAGCTTTTCGCATCTGGACGGCGGGAGATAAACTGGGACGGCGTGCCGGACGGCTTTGCATCGCCGAACACTATGCCGGCCAATTTCTTTAACGCAAATTCGCCCCGTGGAGCAGTTTTTACAACTCCGTGTGAACTCGCGACCTTTCGTATCAGCGCCAAGACGGGCAATCCGACCAACACGCCGGTCCGCTTCGGCGAGATCGACCCGAGTTACTCTGATACATTTCAAACGTTTTCGCCGCAAAGACTTTTTACGGTTGTCAGCGGCACCGACACACCGTGCAGCAAGTTGTCCGTGCTGTTCTTTCAAGCGGGCACTAATATTCCGGCCGAGACGACAGGATTTGGAGCGGTGTTCGCTGATGTCGATATTCCGGGCCACGTTCGCTTAGTGCCGTACGACAGGTTCGGCAACGTTCTCGATCCTGGCGTCATCACCGCCGAGAGGTCGGACGGCGGCCTGTCGTTCATCGGCGTTTCGTACGGCGATGCAAAGATCGCGCGGGTCGATATCGAAAGCGGCAAGACCGGTCTTTTCCCAGGGGTTGTCGATCAACCGGGAACCGACGTCGTGGCGATGGACGATTTTCTTTACGGCGAACCGCAGCCGATCCAGTAATAAACGAAGACCGTCATGGTTTTGGTCAAGATTTGCGATTTTTATGCAAATTTCGGCCGTGATCGAACAAGGGGCAGGAATATTCCGAATTAATTTGATAGGAGATAATTTCAAAAATGACCAAAGTATTATGTAATTTTAGGATCAGCATTTGCCTGCTGACGCTCGCACTGGTGGCCATTAGCACGGCGGCGCACGCTCAAAACGCTGATCCCGGGAATCTTAGGCCGCCGGATGTACCTGAGAAGATCAAGGTGGATGAGGGAAACAAAGTGTTCCTCGTGGGGCGCGCTGTTGGTACTCAGAACTATGTTTGCAAGGCATCCGGGTCCGGCTTCAAGTTCGTACTTTTCACTCCGCAGGCGACACTGTTTGGCGCTGATAACGACAGGCAGGTTATTCACCATTTCTTCAGCCCCAACCCGTTTGAGTTGAACCCTGATCCGACAGTGGTGACTCCGGCTCTTGGTACTCCCGGACTGATCCGCGCAACGTGGCAGGATTCGCGGGACTCGAGTCGGGTGTGGGCATTTGCGACACCCGATACGACACTGACATCGGCCGATTCGCCCTTGGTCGAGCAGGGCGCAGTTGCCTGGCTTAAGCTCACGGCCTCTGGGACACAAGACGGACCCACTGGCGGCCACACGCTGTCAGATACGACCTTTGTCCAGCGGCTTAACACGCATGGAGGGGTAGCACCATTGACGGGATGCGCTTCGGCAACGGACGTCGGCAATGAGGCGTTTGTGCCTTACACCGCCGACTACTTTTTCTACAAGAAGGACGAGTCACCGGCCGCCAGTTCTCACTAATGTAAATGTGAGGCTTACTGTCAACATAGGCTTGGGCAGGACGTTATTCCCTGGCGTCCTGCTGCGGATACGGTTAATGACATGATAGTGACGAGCCGGGGAGGGTTGTTAAAGACAAAAAGGAAAAAATATATGCCTAAATACGTAATTGAACGCGAAATTCCTAATCTTGGAGATTGGTCAGCCGATGATCTAAAAGGAGCCTCAAAAAAATCGAACAGTGTTTTGAAGGAACTCGGCCCGCAGATCGAATGGCTGCAGAGCCTTGTCACCGCTGACAAACTGTACTGCATCTATAATGCGCCGAACGAAGAAATGGTGCTTGCGCATGCGCGACAGGGCGGATTTCCTGCAAATTCTATCGCTGAAGTAAAAACAATGATTGGCCCGTTTACCGCCGATGATTAACAACGTAACGGCAATTCAGCTTTCGTGGCTGCTCTGCGATAGGCAAGGGCAGCTCCGTTGAGGGGCAACTCCGCGCCCCCTCAATTTTTTGATCAGAATGGTCCACAGGCCTTTCCGGCATTGATCATGAATAAAATGATAATTACGTACAGAGGAACGGTTTACCCTTGGCACTGTGATCGCATGGGCCACATGAATGTAATGTGGTAAAAGTGCGCAATGCCAATAAGGCCAGAGACGGCAACCTATCGTTCCTGACTAGCCTTAATTTGTGAAATCTCTCTTATCGAAAGCCCGCGTTTTATGATCAGAAGAATGCCGATGGCAGTCCAAAATAATATGCGGGCTTTTCGGATCAGCGCGACCGTGATGCCAACGCCT
>DATJGV010000324.1:0-5734 GCA_035494575.1 Pyrinomonadaceae bacterium
GCCATTTTTTGTTCCAATTCCCGTGCAATGCGAAATCGCTTATAATTGGGTAAAAACCATCCAGGAGCGAAAATGTTTAGATGAATACTGAAACTCTCTCTTTCGAAACGCCGAACGGAAATGCGACTGCATTTGTTTCAAAGCCGGCCGAAAACACTGACAAAGCCGTCATCGTTATTCAGGAGTATTGGGGCTTGAACGATCACATAAGGGACATCGCGAACCGCTATGCCGCCGAAGGTTTCATTGCCATCGCGCCGGATCTTTATCGCGGACAGCTTGCAACAAACCCCGGCGATGCGTCGAAGCTGATGCAGGCGCTTAAGCTCGAAGACGGTCTCACGACGATCAAAAGTTCGATAGACAAAGCGGCCGAAACGTACGGCGTTTCGCATTTTGGTATAACGGGATTTTGCATGGGTGGAACCTATGCGCTGCGGGCGGCGTGCGAACTTGAGGGCATCAGCGCCGCGGCTCCGTTTTACGGTGACATTCCCGAAGAAGAAGTGTTGAAAAAATTAACGACGCCGACTATTTTCGTCTCAGCGACGCAGGACGCCTGGATAAATCCTGAAAAGGTGGCAAAGCTCGAAGATGCTACAGAGCGCTACGAACTGCCCGTAACCTCAGTAAAATACGAAGCCGACCACGCCTTTTTCAACAACACGCGGCCTGAGGTTTATAACGAAACTGCTGCCCGCGACGCGTGGGCTTTGGTCGTGGGATTTTTTAATGACAAATTATAGGAAAGCGTTGCCTCGTCTAGTCAGGTTTTGCAAGGCTCTTCGCGTCTGTGCGGGACAATTACAAAATCCGGAAACTACGCTATTCTACGTCCATGAGCGCAGCATTAGAGGTTAAGCACACAGACGAAATAATCTCCGTAAACCCGGCGACCGGCGCCGAGGTTGGCCGTGTTCCGCGAGTGTCACCCGGAGATGTGCGCGGCACAGTCGAGCGGTCGCGCGCGGCGTTTTCGAGTTGGAAGAACACTTCGTTTGCTGCGCGCCGCGCTCTTGTAATGAGGGCCCGCGAGGTGATCCTTTCAGAAATGGACGAGATCGCGCACCTCATTTCGGCCGAATCGGGCAAACCGTTTGGCGAGGCCATCGCTATGGAGATCGCGCCGGTTCTCGACCTGATGCAGTATTTCGCGCGAAACGCCGAAAAGATGCTGCGGCCGGCGCGCATCGGCATCGGGTTATATGCGCTGCTCGGGCGGTCATCGAAAATCGTCTATCACCCGCTCGGTGTTGTCGGCATCATCCCGGCGTGGAACTATCCGCTTTCCATACCACTCGGCGAAACGGCGATGGCGCTGATGGCCGGGAATTCCGTAGTGATAAAACCGTCGGAACTAACTCCGCTTGTCGGATTGAAGATCGGCGAAATTTTTGAAAAGGCGGGAGCGCCGCGCGATCTCGTTCAGGTCGTCACAGGCGACGGCCGCACCGGAGCAGCACTGGTCGATGCCGCGCCGGAGAAAATAATGTTCACCGGCAGCGTTGCTACCGGCAAAAAGATCGCCGAGGCCGCCGCAAAAAATCTTACCTCCGTCGTGTTGGAACTAGGCGGCAAAGATCCGATGATCGTTTTCGAGGACGCCAATCTTGAACTCGCGGCGGGCGCCGCTGTCTGGGGCGCGTTTTGCAATGCGGGACAATCCTGCTCGTCGGTCGAGCGGCTTTATGTTCAGGAAGGCGCCGCCGAGAAACTCACCGAGAAGATCGTCGTGATGACAAGAAATTTGGTCCAGGGCTCGGCCGAAAATGAAAATGTCTCGATCGGGGCAATGTCCAGCGAGAAACAGCTCCGGATCGTCGAGAACCACGTCGAAGATTTCAAGAAACAGGGTGCAAAGATCGAGATCGGCGGGCAGAAAAACGAAGCTCTCGATGGCTTGTTCTACGAGCCGACAGTGATCACCGGCGCGAAGAACGACATGCTTGCGATGCAGGAAGAAACGTTCGGCCCGACGCTGCCGATCGCAACATTTAAGACGGAAGATGAGGCAGTACGCCTCGCAAACGATTCGGAATTCGGCCTCACCGCAAGCGTCTGGACACGCGATCTTGCCAAGGGAAAACGCGTCGCCGAAAAGATAGAGGCCGGCTCGGTCTGCGTCAACGAAGTCCTTTACACACATGGCATAGGCCAGACCCCGTGGGGCGGTTTCAAAAACAGCGGCCGGGGCCGAACGCACGGGCGCGAAGGCCTGATGGAACTCGTGCAGCCGCAACATATTCATATTAATAACCTTGCGGTTCTGCCCGACGCATGGTGGCTGCCTTACTCGCCCGAGGCGGTGAAAACTTTTCGCGGTTTTGCAAAGTATTTTGCGAGTGGCTCGGTAGTAAAAACAACGCGTCTGCTGCCGCAGTTGTGGAAACGCATCAGGGAATTAAGAAAAAGATAGATTTCGTATTAAATCCTGCTATAATCGCCGCGATCTTATCTATTTATGGGAATTTCGAGGCAGGCTGTTGCGGCGGCTCAGCTGGTGCCATTTGTGACATAGACATTCTTTACTCGAAACCCCATATGCACAGGAGGTGTTTCGGCCATGATCTTGGTAGCAGGTGCGACAGGTGTTTTAGGTTCAGAAATTTGCCGGCTGCTTGCCGAGCAGAGAAAGACGGTAAGAGCATTAGTGCGGGAAAGCTCGGACCCGCAACGGATTGAGCAACTAAGAAACTTGGGCGTTGAGATAGTGGTCGGCGATCTGACCGATCGCGGATCGCTCGACAAGGCATGCCAAGATGTAAAGACCGTCATTTCTACAGTTTCCGGTATGCACGGACGGCTTGAAAGCGACAGTATCGACGGTGTTGACGGGCTGGGACAGCGAAATCTTATTAACGCGGCAAAGGCCTCTGGTGTTGACCAGTTCATATTTATCTCGTTTCCGGGTGCAAAGGAAAGTTTCCCTTTGCAGGACGCGAAGCGGTCCGCTGAGCAGGCGATAAAGCAAAGCGGAATGAACTACACCATTCTTCAACCTACCTGTTTTATGGAAGTCTGGCTTTCGCCCGCGCTCGGATTTGACGCTGCCGCTGGTGAGGCTCGCATTTACGGCACCGGCGAAAACAAGATCAGTTTTATTTCATATAAGGATGTCGCCAAATTTGCCGCAGCAGTCGTCGATAATTCCTCGGCAAAAAACTCCGTGATCGAACTTGGCGGGCCCGAACCTCTGAGTCCGCTCGAGGTGGTGTCTATTTTTGAGAACTCGACCGGCAGAAAGTTCTCGTTGCAGTTTGTTCCTGAAGAAGCGCTGATGCAGCAAAAGGCCGCGGCGCCCGATTCACGAGCTCAGTCATTCGCCGGACTGATGCTTTATGCGGCTGAGGGCAGCCCTATACCAATGGGCGAAACACTGAAGAAATTCCCGATGCGGCTGCAGTCCGTCGAAGATTACGCCGCAACCGCAGCGAGATCAGCAGGCAGCACCGCATAGCCTGAAATTTTCGGATATTAAATTATGATCACACCAATGCCGGCAATCTTTTTCGGACACGGGAATCCGATGAATGCTATAGGTCAAAATGGCTACACTGACGCCTGGGCAGAGGTCGGCCGCTCGATTCCGCGGCCAAAAGCGATCCTGTGCGTGTCTGCTCACTGGTATATTCCGGCGGTTGCGGTGACCGCGATGCCAAAACCGCGAACGATTCACGATTTCGGAGGGTTTCCGCGTGAATTGTTTGAGGTGCAATATCCGGCGCCGGGTTCACCAGAATTGGCGGCCCGGGTTCAGGAATTAATGGGCGATGGTGTTATTGCCGATGATCGCCATTGGGGGCTCGATCACGGAACATGGTCGGTGCTCATTCACGTTTTTCCGAAAGCCGATATCCCAGTCGTTCAATTGAGTATAAATGAAGCGGAAACAGCCGCATTCCACTATCAGACCGCAAAACGGTTGTCCGCTCTTCGCGACGAAGGCGTCCTTGTGATCGGAAGCGGAAACCTTGTGCACAATCTGCATACCTATGCTTGGGGAAGGCACAATGTTGATCCTTTTGACTGGGCGTTGCGGTTCGAAGACAAAGCCCGCGAACTCATCCTTGCCGACGACCACGAACCGCTTATCGAATACGAATCGCTTGGCCGTGATGCGATGCTGTCGGCCCCAACCCCGGACCACTATCTGCCACTGCTTTATATTCTCGCGCTAAAACGTGACGGTGAGAGCGTTTCGTTCCCGGTGGAAGGATTTGACGGCGGATCGATCTCGATGCTGACCGTGCGGATCGGTTAGCCCACCCCGTCATGGGTTAAAAAAGGGCCAATTGTGAAACGTCCGACCCGGTGTTATATTCAATCCTATCCATAAGTTAGTTCCACATCTGAAATGACGCCTTTTGGCGTGTGAGGAGAAAATAAATGAGCGAACAGGTTCGTATTCTTGGAATTTGCGGCAGTCTGCGCCGCGATTCGTTTAACAAATCAGCGCTGCGCGCCGCGACACAGCTTGTACCGGAGGGGGCGACCATAGATATTTTCGATATCGACGGTTTTCCCGGTTTCAACCAGGACGACGAGCAGAACCCGCCTGAGAAGGTTGCAGAATTCAAGAAGCAAATTCGTGAGGCAGATGCCGTTTTGTTCGTCACGCCCGAATACAATTACTCGGTTCCCGGCGTTCTGAAAAACGCGATCGATTGGGCGTCGCGACCCTACGGTGACAGCGCATGGTCCGGCAAGCCCGCCGCGATCATGGGTGCATCGATCGGCTCCATCGCCACGGCGCGCGCGCAATATCACCTTCGCCAGATGTTTGTTTTCCTGAATGTCTATGCCGTAATGCAGCCCGAAGTGATGATCGGTAACGCACATGAAAAATTTGATGCCGAAGGGAATTTGATGGACGAAACAGCAAAAGGCCTTATTCGCCAATTGTTGGAAAAACTTGTTGCGGATGTACGTAGAGCCAGATAACAGTTTGCGAAGTTTTTACATTTAGATCACCTCCCAAAAAATTACTATTTGGCCGGTCGAAAGACTAGAACCAGGGAGAAAGAAAAAATGAGCGCAGAAGAGAACATGGAACGAATGCAGACGCTGGATGATGCATGGAATAATCAGGATTGGGAGACCTTTAACAAACGCCATGCTGAGGATACTGCCGTTTATTGGCCGGGGCAGCCCGACCCGACTAGAGGTCGGCATGACCACAAGGCCGAGGCGATCGAGTTTTTCAAGACCTTTCCTGACAATCACATAGACAATCGCCCGTATAAGGTGCTTATCGCGCAAGGTGACTGGACGTGTTCGGTCGCGAGATTTACGGGCACGATGACAGGGCCCATGAAAGGGGCCGACGGCAAAGAGATCCCGCCAACAAACAAGAGTTTTGAAGTCGAGTTCTGCACCGTCGCCCATTGGAAGGATGGCGAGATCGTCGAAGAGAAGTTATTTTACGATCTGGTTGGATTGATGAAACAGATCGGCATAATGTGATCGGACCAATCATATGAGCAGAACATCTTTACCGGCATTGCCTTTGGCTGAATGGCAGGACACGCTTACGACGCTTCATATGTGGTCGCAGGTCGTTGGCAAGATCGCGCTCGCAAAAACCCCGCTCGTCAATCATTTTTGGAATGCGACGCTGCGCGTCACACCACGAGGCCTTTCGACGCTGCCGTTATGCGACGGCACAACTAGCTTTGCCATGGAGTTTGACTTCATCTCGCACGAGCTTCTTATTAAATGCGAGAGCGGTGATACG
>DATJGV010000325.1:0-24799 GCA_035494575.1 Pyrinomonadaceae bacterium
TCCAGAAACTCTTAACACCAAGACCATCTACGAAGGCAAAATATTCAATATTTCCATCGATACGATCCGCGACGGCGATATCCAATACGACCGCGAGATCGTCGTCCACAAAGGCAGCGCGGTCATTCTGCCGGTTTTTGCTGACAATACTGTCGCGCTCGTAAGGCAGTATCGCCACGCCGCAAAAACATTTCTGCTAGAGATCCCAGCCGGAACGCTCGAGCCGGGTGAATCGCCGGAGGTCGGAGCCGCCCGCGAGCTTGAAGAGGAGATCGGCGTGCGAGCCGAAAAGCTTGAGGTTTTAACCGAATTCTACGTCTCACCCGGTTTCCTGACCGAAAAAATGTTCGTCTATCTTGCGACCGGCTTGACCGAAACTCAACAAAATCTCGAAGACGACGAAAACCTCACCGTCGAACGCCATTCCTTCCAACGATTGTATGAAATGATAAGGAACGGCGAGATCCAGGACGCTAAGACGATCTGTGCAATTTTAATGACCGGGCCTGGATTTGGTGCGATTTTTAAATGATCATACTGCGGCTTCGGCGCTCCATTTGCGGAAACGTTCCGCTTTTCCGGGCAACATTCCGAGCCTTTTCGCGGCTCTGCGGCAGCTTGCCCCGGCGACGATGGCTCATTCTTTTTCGTTGACCTATCCCGCTACATTTGTTATATTTACCTGTCCGGTCGTTTCCTTTTGAAGCGGCCGTTTGTTATTTGAAAAGTTTTTTCGAAAAATGCCTAAAAATGCGGGGACAAACCGGCTAACGGCAATTGCCACAATAGTTTACGTGTCCCAGACCGTTCTGGGACACCCTTGGGACACGCCTGGGACGGGCGTGGGACAAAAAGTACGAGAAATTGGCCAACCGCCTTTTGCGGCTTGACCTTAGCTGCGGGTTTCGATACTCTATCAGTTCGCTTTTTCGCGAATATTTCTATTAGTGTGTGCAATTATGAGTACTTATTTTCCAAGCGCAAAGGGGTTGGCCGAAAGTCGTAAATGGCTTGTGGTTGATGCAAAGGGCAAGACAGTAGGCCGTCTCGCAACCGAAGTTGCGCGGATAATTTCGGGTAAAAACAACCCTGCGTGGACGCCGTTCATGGACATGGGCGACCACTGCGTCGTGATCAACGCTCGTCACGCGATCTTTAAGGGATCGAAAAACGACCAGAAGGTTTATCGTCGCCACACGCTTTTTCCGGGCGGCCTGCGTGAGATTTCCGTAAAGGAAATGTTCGACAAAAAACCCGAACGCGTGATCGAGCTTGCGGTGAAAGGCATGCTGCCGAAAACCAAGCTTGGCAAGGCAATGGCAAAAAAATTAAAGGTTTATGCGGACGCCGAACATCGTCACTCCGCACAGAAACCGGAGACAATAAATTTGTAAGCAATTGGCAGCGGCGGTTGGCAGTTTTGATTTCTGACCACTGACGCCTGACCATTGACCACTGATTTTTATGGCAGACATTCAATACTACGGCACTGGCCGCAGAAAAACTTCAACAGCACGCGTCTATCTTCGCCCGGGAACAGGCGAGATCAAGGTCAACCGCCGCGATTTTAACACCTATTTTCCGAACGAGGCGCTGCAGATGATCATTCGCCAGCCGCTTCGGCTGACCGATACGGCCGGTAAATTCGACATATTAGTAAACGTCGATGGCGGCGGAGCAGCCGGACAGGCCGGTGCGGTTCGCCACGGCATCACACGTGCTTTGTTGGAATTTAACGCCGATTTCCGCTCTACTCTTAAAAAGGCAGGTCTCGTAACCCGCGACCCGCGCAAGAAAGAGCGTAAGAAATACGGCCAGAAGGGAGCCAGAAAACGGTTCCAGTTCTCGAAACGTTAAGAAACATGGTTTTTGGCCTTGGGTCTGGTCTTTGCTCCGGCATCGGCCAACACCAAAGGCTAAAGATCAAAACCATTATCTGGATCCGTTGGTTTATAGAACTTGATTCAGGTAAGTACAAAAACCAATAAGTTAGGAGATATAAAGCTTTGGCTACAGTTACCATGAAAGAACTCCTGGAAGCAGGAGTTCACTTTGGACACCAGGTCCGCCGCTGGAACCCGAAAATGAAGGAGTATATTTTCGGCGAACGCAACGGCATTTACATCATCGACCTGCAGAAAACCCAAAAACTCTTCCGCGACGCACTCAATTACGTCACCGAAACATTAACCGAACGGCCGAGAATGAAAGTCCTGTTCGTCGGAACGAAACGACAGGCACAGGACGCGATCAAGGAAGAAGCCGAACGCGCCGGACAATATTACGTCAATAACCGCTGGCTCGGCGGACTTTTGACAAACTACCAGACGGTCCAAAAGTCGATACAAAAGCTTAAGGACATCGAAGCGATGCGCGAGGACGGCCGCTTCGAGATGTTGACCAAAAAGGAACGCCTCAAGCTCGACCGCGAACACGAAGGCCTGATGAAAAACCTTGCGGGTATCAAGGATATGAATGGCTTGCCCGATATGCTTTTCATCATCGACGTTCGCAAGGAAGATATTGCAGTCAAGGAAGCAAATCGCCTCAGTATTCCCATCGTTGCGGTGGTTGATACAAATTGCTCGCCCGAGGGCATCACGCAGGTGATCCCGGGCAATGACGACGCGCTGCGTGCCATTCGCCTCTTTGCCTCGCGGATCGCCGACGCGATTCTCGAAGGCCAGCAGATCGCCACCGAAGGCGGTGTCGCTGCGGTCGAAGCTGCTGCCGAAGAAGCCGAAGGCGAAGTTCCGGTTGAGGCCGTGCTTCCCGCTTCGGCACGTGCGTTTGTCGAGGACGAGGACGAAGGTGAACCCGAGATTGAGGTCGCTGATGAGACATGGGAGACCGCTGAGGAAACTCACGAAGACCCGGCGGGCGGATCCTATGCCCATCAGGAACCTGGCGCTGACGCCAAACGCGCGATCAGTAACGAAGTTCAGGCTTCGGGTTCTGAAGACATGACCGAAGCACAGTCGAAAAATACGGAAGAAAGCAACGAAGCGACTGCAAGCTAGTCAACAATTTTTATTTTTTGAAAGCGTAGCTCTTTTCCGTTGGTTGCAAACGGGCTACGCTTTTTTATAGCAACAGCGGAGCGCGGGCACTCTTGTCCGCATCACCTCGTTAGAGGTGAGAAGATGCAAGAAAGAGTGACGGCGCTTCATAATATTTTGGAGTAATATTATGGCAGATATTTCAGCAAGTGCAGTAAAATCGCTGCGGGAAAAAACCGGGGCAGGAATGGTCGATTGTAAGAACGCGCTGGTCGAGGCGAACGGAGACGAGGCTCAAGCCATCGAGATCCTTCGTAAAAAGGGCATGGCGACCGCGGGTAAAAAGGCTGGCCGAGTTACGGCCGAAGGCGTTGTCGGATCGTATATTCATATGGGCGGCAAGGTCGGCGTTTTGGTCGAGATCAACTGCGAGAGCGATTTCGTCGCCCGAGGCGAGGAGTTTCAACAGCTTGTAAAAGATGTTGCGATGCACGTCGCGGCAGCCGACCCGCGCTACGCAAACCGCGACGAGGTTCCGGCGAGCGAACTCGCGAAAGAACGCGAGATCCTTTTGGAACAGCTCAAGAACGATCCAAAAAATGCGAACAAACCCGAAGACGTTCTGAATAAGATCATCGAGGGCAAACTGAACAAATTTTACGAGGAAAACGTCCTCGTAGATCAGCCGTTCGTCAAAGATCCGAGCAAAACCGTCGGCGAACTGGTCGCGGAAAAGATCGCGTCGATAAAGGAAAATATAACGATCCGCCGTTTCACCCGCTACAAAATGGGCGAAGGCATCGAAAAACGCCAGGACGACTTTGCGGCCGAGGTCGCATCGATGGTTGGGTAAAGGGAGCGCGGACACTCTTGTCCGCATCGCCGTTTGCGGCGAGCGATTGTTCGTGCTTCGCACTCATGCGGACAAGAGTGTCCGCGCTCCGTTTTATGAAACCTGTCTTCAAACGCATTCTGCTGAAGCTCTCCGGCGAGGCCCTTATGGGCGGCCAGAATTATGGCATCGACACAAAGGTTGCCGAGATGGTCGCCAAAGAGCTGAAAACGGTCCACGATCTCGGCATTGAGATCGCTATAGTCGTTGGCGGGGGAAATATCTTTCGTGGCGTTTCCGAATCCGCCGGTAATATGGATCGTGCTGCGGCCGATTACATCGGAATGCTGGCAACAGTAATGAATGCGGTCGTATTGCAGGACGCCTTGGAAAAGATCGACGTATATACGAGAGTGATGTCGGCGATCGACATTCCGCAGCTCGCAGAGCCGTTTATTCGTCGGCGTGCGGTGCGTCACCTGGAAAAGCAACGCGTTGTGATATTCGCCGCCGGTACCGGTAACCCGTATTTTACGACCGATTCGGCCGCGGCGCTGCGTGCTCTCGAGATCCAGGCCGAAGTTATCTTCAAGGGGACAAAGGTCAACGGCATCTACAGCGCCGATCCGGTCAAGGTTCCCGATGCGGTCAAATACGACAATATATCGTTCCGCGAGGTGCTCGAAAAACAGCTAAAGGTCATGGACGCTTCGGCGATCTCGCTTTGCATGGACAACAACCTGCCGATCATGGTGTTTAACATGCGCGAGGACGGAAATATAATAAAGGCAGTGTGCGGCGACCTTTCCATCGGCACCCTGGTTACCAGTGAAGCAAAGCAGACTGCAATTTAATTGGCTTATTGAAGCTTTTATAGTTTTAGATTTAATGGCATAAAAGCAATAACCGCGAAATCACACAAAATAGCACGAAAAGTTATTTTCCGTTTCGTGTTATTTCGTGGCTAGAATCTTGAAAATATGAGCGTACAGGATATTCTTAACGACACAAAACCAAAAATGGAAGCCATAATCGACGATCTGAAGCGCAAGCTCTCGAACGTTCGAACGGGACGTGCAACGGTCGGCTTGCTCGACACGGTTGTCGTCGATTATTACGGCACGCCAACACCGCTTAATCAAATGGCATCGGTTGCGGTTCCCGAGCCTCAGATGCTGACCGTGCAGCCGTGGGACATGTCGCAGGTAAACGCTGTCGAAAAGGCCATCATCGCGGCAAATCTTGGATTGAATCCGTCGAACGACGGCAAGATAATCCGGCTGCCCATACCGCCGCTGAACGAAGAACGACGTCGCCAACTTGCCAAACAGGTCGGCGAAGTTGCGGAAGATCACAAAGTGGCCATACGAAATATTCGCCACGCTTCGAATGACGCGCTCAAGAAATTGTTAAAAGATAAAACCATTTCCGAGGACGACGAGCGCGGCGGACTCGACGACGTTCAAAAGCTTACGAACAATTTCATCAGCAAGATCGACGAGCTTGCCAAGAACAAGGAACAGGAAATAATGAACGTGTAAAACATGTCGATGAACCCTATTTGGCTGATAGCTGTTTCGATAACGGCTATCAGCTATTTTTCTGCCCATCGCAAAAGATTTCCCTTTCGCCGGATCCGAATTTGTCGTATATTGGGTGCAACCGACCTCCTGATATGAAAAATTCGGCACGCTTTTTTATCACGATCCTGCTTGTTTTCGCGTTTGCGTCAAATGCCCTTCCCTGCGGCCCGTCGTACGTCACGCCCGTTTTCGAATACAGTTATGCTCCCGAAAATCCATACGAAGATTTTGCGGCAGGACGCCTGGGAATAATCAAACCGGGATTTCACCGATCGGTGCTTTTTGCGGCGTATCGTTACATAAACGGGGGCACGTTTACGCCCGACGAGCAAAAGGCTCTGGTCGATGTCTGGAACGCCGATCTAAATAACAAGGATTATCAAAAGGACGACGTGACCAACGCGGTCAACGCCTGGGTGGAAAAGCGAAAAACGGTCGTAGGCAAGGAAGAAAAAACACCCGACATTTATGTAGAGCGAAACTACGGCGGGTACGACTTCTTTCCGAACTGCACGAAAAATGCGTTCGAAACCGCGACCGATACCCTTGCCGACCGGATATCTTCTTATGGTGCCGAGGATGTTAACGTAAAGAACTGGCTTTCGGCGCAGGACAAAGTTTTTGAGAACTGCGCCAGCGGAAAGCAGATTCCCGACGATGTCCCGCCCGGCTCACCCGAATGGCTCCAAAAAGACCGTGCCTATCAGATCGCTGCAGCGTCGTTCTATTCGCTCGATTACAACGACGCGAAACGCCGTTTCGCTGAGATCGCACAGGACTTTCAGTCACCGTGGCAGGAGACGGCCGACTATCTCGTCGCACGCACGCTCATCCGACAGGCGAGTCTTTCAAAAACTGAGGATGCCGCAAAACCTTACTACGCCGAGGCCGAAGAGCGTCTTCGACATTTTGCCTCGCGAACGGGAAAATTTAATGATTCAGCCGAACGGCTTCTTGGGCTGGTAGAATTTCGTCTCCACCCAAAAGAACGCCTCCGCGAACTCGCCCAAAAACTTCAGATCTATGGCGGAAACGATAATTTTCGTCAGGACCTGATCGATTACACCTGGCTGATGGACAAATTTGAAAAGGACGTGCTCGAGGCGGAGCAAAAGCGAAAGGAGTACGAGCGGGTATCGATAGCGGTAAAAGGAGCGATAACCAACTCCGCGAATTCGCCAATTCCAGCCGGATATGATGGCACGGCGACCGCGAATGCGTTAAGGGCAGCACAAGAAGCGGTGAACGCAGCGGGAAATGCCGTCAATGCGGCAGTAAATGCGACGGCGAGCTACCAATCGGCCAACAAGAAAGACGGCGATCTGGAAATCTACCTTTATTCGAGTGATTACAAGCAAAACTGGAGGATCTACGTAAAGCCCGACGCAACGGATGACGAAGCTATCGCCGAAGCCGAAAAAATCGTCGGCATGCCGCTGACGGACGAGATGAAAAAGATCGTTCGCGAATCGCGCAGACAGGCTTATGCGAACCGGTTTACAAATGACCGCCGGTCCGATTATCCGGGCAGATATTATGGCGACGAAAAGACTTCGTTGTCGCTGCTTCCCGATTTTATACGGCAGGACGATCTAACGGATTGGATGTTCACCTACCAGGTCGAAGGTGCGGAATCCTACCTTCACGCGCTGCAAAAATTCCAGTCAACCAGCTCCGATCTTTGGCTGATGACTGCGTTCGCAAAGGCGGATAAAAACTCCACGCAGTTGGACCGCCTGTTCAATGCCGCAAGCCGCATCGGTCCGTCGGCTCTCGCTTATCCGACGATCGCTTATCATGCGGCTCGAATATTGTTGGAGCAAGGGAGAAATGCCGAAGCCAAAAAACTGATCGACGGCGTGCTTTCGAACTCGGCTGATCTTCCCGTCTCGACGATCAATGCGTTTATGAAGCAGCGCCTGCGGCTGGCGGACACCATGGATGATTTTCTCCGGTATTCGCTGATGAAACCTTTCGCGTTCGATTATGACGGCACGAGCGGCACCATCGACCAATTCATCGCGGAGCAAAAATCGTACTACGACCCGGAAAACACTGAGCACCAGACGCGTGAACAATACGACAGTCAGGTCGAGGAGCAGTTCAAATACGAAAAGCTCTGGCAGGACCGTTTGATGTTCGATCCGGATACGATCGAACAGCTTAACCGGTATCTTCCGCTGTCTGTGATGGTACAGATGGAGCAATCGCCCGCTCTGCCCGATTACATGCGCGAAAAATTTGTAATGGCGATATGGACGCGTGCGGTTTTGTTGGGAGACATAACAACTGCCGATAAATTTGCACCCGAGCTCGTCAGATACGATCCGAATTTCAAAGTGCTGATCGACAAGGTCATCGCCGCTCCGACGCCGGCTGCAAAACAGAACGCGATCCTATTCTTCGTATTGAAAAATCCGATCCTGAGCCCCGATATCGACGACGGTATGGGCAAGACGGACAACGAGCAGGGTGAATTTGACTCGAACGACTGGTGGTGCGCTCCGTACGAACCTGAAGAAGGCGAATCGGAATATCAGCCGTCACAGCCGAGCGTTCCGCCGCGATTTCTTACTCCGCAGCAGATCGCCGCAGCTAGATCCGAACGTGCAAAATTAAAAGAGATCGGCGACGCTCCGAAATTTCTTGCAGGTAAGGTACTCGACTGGCAAAAACGAGCGCCAGCGGACAGGCGAATTCCTGAATCGCTTTATATTGTGTACCTGGCCAACGGCTGGACGAAATATGGGTGCGGAAACAATGAGGAGTTGCAAACACAGATCGGCGATCTCTTAAAACGTCGTTATCCTCAGAGTGAGTGGACGCAAAAGAGGATCGCCGACGAATCGGGCCAGCAGTAGCGGATCACTTCGCTTTCTGCTTTTCTTCTTCGAGTTGTTTTTCTAGTTGTACCCGGAAATCCTTGCATTCCTTCGCCATCGCGACTTTATCGTTTTTGTTCTCCTCGATGCTCTTTTTCACGCTCTCGCGGATCTTATTGAGGACATAGCCTTTAACGGCTTTGGTCACATAATTGTCGTCCTCGGAACGCGATTGCTCGGCGATCGAATCCATCAGATCGTCGCATTCCTGGACGCCGATCCGCTCGTTGCCCGTCGCTATATCGATGCCCTTATCGGTTAGCGATTTGTCGTGCGGATCTTTCGTGTCCTTTTGCCCGCGGTTTACAAAACCGCAGCCCAGGCTGGCTGTCAATAAGATACTTGCGATGATTAGGGTACTGACTGTGTTCTTCATTCTTACTTTCTCCATCAAAACTACAGACGGGATGATAAACGATATTTGCGAATCGGAAAAATATCAGATGCCTGGTTTTAGATCCGGGGCCGCAGCCGCAGATGATCGACGCGAGTCATGGGGTTCACATTTTCGAATAAATTATCCGATATGAAAGAATATTATTATTTTAGTCGTTTGACGATGCGGTAAACCGGATAGCTGATGAGAAGAGCGGCGACCGCCAGAAGGCTGTTTTGCGGGTCGCTGATCAGGACACCGACCAGGAAAACTACCGACAGGCCGATAAGAATATGCACTGTCCACGGATAGCCAAGCGTGCGAAACGGCCGCGGTAGGTCGGGCTCGCGTTTTCTAAGCGCGATGAGGGCGATAAAACCCGAAAGATACATTGCAACAAAAAAGAAAGAAGTTATTGCAAGAAGTCGGTCAAACGAACCGACAAGCATTAGGCCTGCCACGGCGGCCGTCGTAATAAAAAGCGCCACATCGGGCGTACCGCGTTTATTGACATGCGATGCACCGGAGAAAAACAATTCATCACGGCCCATCGCGAAGAGTATTCGCGGCGTCTGCATCAAACTGGCGTTCGTTATGCACAAAAGCGATAAGAAGGCGATCGTCGTGACGACCGTACCGCCGTTTTCGCCAAAAATACGCGAGGCTGCGTCCGCCGCTGCAAGTTGCGAACCCGCGAGAACGGGCATCGGCAGCACGTAAAGCAGCGCAACATTTACAAGCAAATAGATCGCAATGATCACCAGGACGGATCCGATCATGGATGTCGGCAGACTGCGGTCGGGATCAGTATTTTCTTCGGAAAAATAGATAGCGCCATACCATCCGTCATAGGTGAATATCACGGATTGGAACGCAAGGGCGACGGCCAGCAACAACGCCGCCATTGTCGCGGGAACGGCCACTACGGTTTGCGCCGTTTCCGCCGATGCTCCGCGGCCGCCCAGTAGGAAACACGCCGCAATCAGGACAAAAAAGCCTATTGCGGATGCCGCACACATTATCTCCTGGGCGCGGCATCCGACCCGCAAGCCCGACCAGTGCAAAACGAAAAAAAGAAGCAGCGCGACCAGCGAGATCGTCAACGCTCCGCCGTACACAACCGGCATCAGCTTTGCACCGTACTCGCCCATCCCGACCACTATCGCGCCTAGTCCGGTGCAAAACGATACCCAGTTTATCCAGCCGACCGTGAAACCGCCATACTCGCCAAACGCCCGTCGGGCGTAAACATACCAACCGCCTGCCTGCGGAAGCGAGGTCGCGAGTTCCGCAACGGCGATCGTGCCCAGCAAAGCATAGATGCCGCCAAGAACCCAGGCGCCGACGATGAGCCAGGTGTTGCCAAGCGCGGCCGCAACGCTGCCGGGCGTTCGTAAAATACCGACGCCGATCGTCCCGCCGACCGTGATGGCAACGCCAAACGTCACCCCAAGGATCTGCAAAAGCTGCCCGGCGTGCTCAGGTCGCTGCTCGCCAGTCGCGATTTGCGTTGACATAAAATTTTTCTAACTATCCGAGGGCTAAAGATAAGTGAGTCACGTAACGATAGCACTAATAACCCCAAAGTCAAGAAAAAGTTGTGAGTATTCGACGGCCGGGCGCGTCAGGCGTCAACCTGATCTAGTTAGCCGCAGTGGTTGCCGCATCGGACGGCGGGAAGATCTCTTCGAACTCCGGAGTGCCATGCAGTATCGCGAGGTCAGGATCCTGTCTTGCCCATGGGGCGTTCGCGTAACCCGCGTCCCGCGCCTTTTTCAGGGCTATCATAGCGTCTTTGGGATTGTTCATCAGGCAAAAGTTACATGCCACGTTATACAGGATCATGGTATCGCCGGGACGAAGGACCATCGCCATGTCGGCTTCCCTTTTCGCGTCATCAAACCGGCCTTGCAGAGCAAGGGCTCCGGCAAGCAGGACGCGGGCGCGCGCATCCTCAGGCACTTTTTTTACGGCTCCTTCGTATATAGCTCGTTCGCGGTGAACATAGTTGTTCAGCGCATCCCTTTTCCCAAGCGCGCCGAGGGCATTGTGGATCGACATAGCCGTATTGTAGTTTTCACCGGCGTGGGCCAAAGCCTCTTCCATTCCGTCCACGATCTCCTGATACCGGCCCGACTCGAAAAGTGCGCGGCCCAACAGATCGTAGCCGCCGTCCAGGTCAGGGTCGCGTGCGAGTGCGGCCCGCGTTCTATCCACAGCATCGGCATAACGTCCCTCTGCAAATTCGACCCAGGCCTCGGCGATCCCGATCGCCGGCGAGTCGTGGCCAATAGCGATCGCCTTGCGCGTGGCGGCGATCGCGCGAGTGATCCACTGCTGCTGACGTTCGAAGTAATAATAGTGTTGGGCACAAATGCAGGCCAACGCCGCATGTGCGAGAGCAAAACCCGGATCGAGAGCCACTGCATTCTCGTACATCTGCAAAGCGAATTGCAGATCCTGACGACCGACTCGGCGGGCATAATTCCTCCCGCGTAAATACAGATCGTAAGCCTGAAGATTCTCGGTCGGTTTTACGGCAAGGGCTTCCTGTTCCTGCGGCGAGAGTGCGATACGCAGCGCAGACGCGATCTTTGAAGCTATCTCGTCCTGGACCTCAAAAACGTCCTCCATTTCCCTGTCGTAACGCTCCGACCAAAGCGGAAAATCGGTTGCGGCATCGACAAGCTGAGCATTGATCCGAAGACGGTTACCGGCCCTTCGCAGACTGCCGACGAGAACATACGACGCACCAAGTTCACGCCCAACCTGTCCGGCGGTCACCGGCCTGTCGCGATACGCAAGAACCATCGCCCGCGAAAAAGTTTTCAGGCGCTTGATCTTCGACAACTCGGTCGTGATGTCTTCGGTGATGCCGTCGCGGAGATATTCGTCCTCTTTCATTCCGCTCAGGTTTTCGAAATAAAGCACGGCGATCGAGTGTTCGTGAACCGGCGTCGGTCCTGAACGGCCCCGGACAGCACTCGTTTCGTTCGTGTGGCGTCCCGACTCAAGGTCGCGCTTTAATCTTTTCAGCGCGGTCTTTAGATCGGTAGCGCTCTGGTAGCGAAGGTCGCGGTCCTTTTCCAATGCCTGCCCCATTATTCGGCTCATCTCGGGCGGCAGCGACGGGTTGACCTGATTCGCCGGAACCGGATCGCGATTGAGAATGCAGTCGAACGTGACTGCCGAAGTGTCCCCTTGAAACGGCAAGAGTCCGGTGGACATTTGATAAAGGATCGTTCCGAACGAGAAAAGGTCCGTCCTCGCGTCGGTCACCTCTCCGCGCGCCTGTTCGGGCGACATATAGGAAACCGTTCCCATCGTCGTGCCGGGCGAGGTAAGGCCGTCCGCTATCGCAGTCGGGACGTTCGACGCCGCATCGGGTCTTTGCTTGTCGATCTTAGCCAGCCCAAAATCGAGGATCTTTGCCTGCTCGCGCGATGTCACGAATATGTTCGCGGGTTTCAGATCGCGGTGTACGATCCCTTTTGAGTGTGCAGACTCGAGCGCGTCAACGATCTGCACGCCGAGCATCAGGACCGCATCGATATCCAACGGGCCGCGGCGAATGCGGTCGGCAAGCGATTCGCCGTCGAGCAGTTCCATAACGATGAAATGCTGAGCCTCAAATTGCTCTATGCCGTGGATCGTGCAGATGTTCGGATGATTGAGCGACGATGCGGCGCGAGCCTCTCGCTGAAACCGCTGCAGAAGCCCTTCGTCCTGCGCCAGCGCCGGCGTCAGAAATTTTAATGCGACGTGGCGCCCGAGATTGGTGTCTTCAGCTTCATAGACGACGCCCATGCCGCCTTCGCCGAGCTGCGAGGTGATGTGATAGTGAGAAATGGTCCTGCCTAGCAAGTAAGTGCCTCCGGAACCGCAAATTAAACCTAAGGGTGTGCGCAAATAGTAGTATAGCCGCAAAACAGTGTCAAGGTATTTTGATGAGCGTCCTAAGTTCCTATCGCCCTTGCCGCAAGTTCCTTTGGTTGCTTTGCCGCTTTGCGGCTTTGCGGGGGGGATCATTTCCGTCAAAGCCGCGAAGCCGAAAGAAAACTGAACTTCCAAGCCGTGCTCCGCGCTTTGATTATTCAACAGCGACAACCTCCGCGGTTCGCCAAAGCCGGTACCAGCTGAGAACTCCGAGCGCCGCGAGGCATAGGAAAATGACGAACTCGATGGCGATCAGCTTCACACCCTTCACCGAATACAGGCCGATGCTCGTTATATCGACTATCACCCACAGCACCCAGGTTTCGAATATCCGCCGGGCAAGTAGTATCGTTGCGAGAATGCTCATTATCGCGATGAACGTGTCGATATACGGATAGGTTGCTGGATGTTCGAAGATCTGCGGAAGTATCAAGTTTATGTTGGCGATGAAGGTGCCGATGACGAGCGTTACTGCAACGATAAACGCCGCAAGCCGCAGGCGGTTTTTGTTCGTAAGTGTTCGAATTTCGCTCTGCTGATGGTCCGCCCTGTATTTCCACGTGAACCATCCGTAAACACCCATTCCGCAAAAATACATTTGCAGGAACATATCGGAGTACAGGTGGATCTGGTAAAAGATCACGAGGAAAAAGATCGCGTTAAGTATGCCGGTCGGCCACGTGAAAATATTCGCCCTCGCAGCAAGAAAAACCGAGATCAACCCCAGCACGGTGCCGATAAACTCGACATAGCTGACCGCATGCGAAAAAACCGTAAAGAAAGTTTCTCTGACGTCAAAGAGCACGGAAAGATCGGGCATAGTTGAATGATTTATAGCTTACTTTGTCCGAGAGTTCAACAAGGTCGTGAGCCAGTGCTAAGTTCGCTTGTTATCGGCGATATCGGTCATCTCGTTAATATCCCCCTTAGCATGTTCCGCTAGGGTAACCATCTCATCTCGTTTTTCTTGAAGCTCTTTATCGCCCAGGTCCTCAACATCGATAATTTCGTTTCGGGCTTCTTTTATAGAACTTATCAACTCGTCCAGTTTCAATTGCACCGCCAGCGCGTCTCTGTTTTGCGTGTTCTGAATTAGAAAAACCATCAGAAAGGTTATGATCGTCGTGCCCGTGTTTATCACAAGCTGCCATGTGTCGCTGAACTTAAATAAAGGGCCCGTGACCGCCCAGATTACAATTATTAGTACCGCCAGCATAAAGGTGGCAGGCTTGCCGGCGACTGTCGAGGTCATCTTCGAAAATCTCGTGAATAATGATTGTCTTTCAGTTCCGTTCATTTCAGTTCAAACGCAGTGAACAAAACTTGTGTTTTATAAACTTACCCGCCCTGGCCCGACTTTGCCGAAAAATCGTATATCACGTACAGGTTTAGAGCGTTGTCCTTAACTTCGGCTCGAACGTCTTTTACTGTTGCCTCGAGGCTACCGCCCGATGCTTTGATAGGCAGATCGACTGCGAGCTGGCTCCCTTTAATGATCTGGATAGGATTAACACGGTTGTTGAGCGATGTTTGAACAAGCGGTGTGACGAATCCGCTAAGCAGCGGATTAACACCGTCGAGGTTGACCGTCTCGACGTTTATTCTGCCAAAAACGGCCTGTTGCGTGGCGTCGAAACGCAGCTCGAAATTCGCCTGCGCCCAGCCCGTAAATTGCAGACAGCCAAAAGGCGAATTGTAATTACCGGAAAACGCGAGCGGAGCGGCGATCTGGTTATTTTCAAAACTCACTCCGGTTTTGACGCCGCTGCCCTCCGGCAAAAGTGTGATGCGGCTGTCGCACGGCTGCTGATCCTGAGCCAGGCCGAAGGCTTTAGAATCGGGATTTACATTGCGGTTTTCCGCCATTCCGAGCGGGAACGACGGAGCGTTCATGTCGGTCAAAATATGGCCGATCACGTTATTGAAAAAGTCTTGCCGCAGGATGATCTGGGCCGTTCCGGCAGGCGGGCCCGATGCGTCGGGCGGGCGGATCGGAACACCCGGCGTCTGCGCGGCACGCGGCACTCCGCCAAGATATAAGAAAACCAGCAGAGCGCCGCCGACCAAACCGATCAAAACTCCGACGACGAATTTGCTCATATTTTATGACTCCTAACGCGCCGGCGAGAGCGTCGGGCTTGGCGAAACTGTCGCGGCGGCATTCGGCTGGCCCTGTTGCAATGCCTGCCCGACGATCGCTGAAACGGCTGTAAAGATCGCGTTTGCGGTTGCGCGCACTTGTTCGGGATCGATCTTTGCAAAACCAGTCGGCACGTTGAACAGATCAGTGTCGGGCGTCGTTTTTATGTCAGATATGTCGGTGACGAGCTTTATTCCGCGATAGCCCTGCACGTTCGAGCCGTTTTCGGTCTGCGAAAGTGTTTCCGAATGCAGCGGCAGGCCCGTTTCCTTATCGACCAGCAGCACCGATTGCGTATCGACCTTTCCGGCCTGAGTCTGCGTTGCCGCCGTTCCGTTGTAAGTATACTTAAGAGCCTGTCGGCCGCTCACCGTCTCCTCGCCCGCGGGCTGCACACCCTGGATCGATTTTACCTGGGTCACGATCTGATCCGGCATCATCATTTTGCGAACGTCAAAACCCAACGCTTCTTTCGTGAGTTCCGCATACTGTTTGCGGCCCGGTAAAACAACGTAATGCTCGTTGTCGCCCTTGTCCAGGTAGATGACCTTTTCTCCGGTCGGCAGCGAAAACTCCATTGCGCGGTCCTCACCGTTTCGAGCAACGTTTGCAACGATCGGAGGTACGGTCATAGTCTGCGTTTCCCCAACCGCCTGGAGCTGCAGCTTTACGGTCGCCTGATATTGCTCGGGTTCGCGCGCATCGACCGGAGCCGATGCCATCGTGTTTGAAGTTGCCGTATTCGACAGCGAATTAGAAGAGTTACTGTACGCGTTTATCGACGCGACATTCGAATTTGCGGCCGGAGGCTGACACGCCGTAAGAAATAATGAACTACCGCATAAACCTAATATAATAAACGCTTTGCTGGCTCGCATTTTTAGAGATCTCCTTTGTAAATCTGGATCAAAATAATACAGTCTTACTCCGGAAACGGGATACTGCAAAGACTATGCCCTTTCGAGGTTCGCGTACTTCTCGATCAGTTTTTTCTGGCCAAATCCGGGAAAGCTTATCGTGAGTTTTACGTTATCGCCGCTTCCCTCCCGCCTTAAGACAAGGCCGCGACCGTACTTTGCGTGTTGAACGTGAGAGCCCGGCGTGAAGCCCCCTTCGATTTTGGATTTCGGATCTTGGTTTTTGGATTGGTCTGAGGCCAGAGCCTTAAGCTTTTCGAACCCGGTCAGCGGTTTTTCTGTTCTGTTTTCCGCGTCTCGGGGCCTCTTCGGTTCGACATTTCGCTTGTTGAAAAATTCCGCGATCGCATCGGAACTGTTGTACGTCTTTCCCGAGTAAACATTTTTCGGTTTGGACGTTTCGGTCCGGCCGCGAAGCGCCGCCGCGGCATATTTATTCGACTGCACACCGGAGCTCCGCGCAAACGAAAGCCATGACGAACCATGCGAAAGATCTTCGATCATCTCAAGCGGCATTTCGTTCAAAAACTGCGATGGTTCGGCCGCGATCTCCTCGCCATAAACCCTTCGCCGCATCGCGTGGGTGACGTACAAGATCTTTTCCGCGCGCGTGATCGCAACATACGCAAGCCGCCGCTCCTCTTCAAGTTCTTTTTGGTCGTTGACGCTTCGCGAATGCGGAAAAATGCCTTCTTCGAGCCCGACGAGGAAAACGACCGGAAACTCCAGTCCCTTCGCCGAATGTACGGTCATCATCGTGACCAGGGCATTGCGGTCGTATTTGTCCGTATCTGACGTCAGCGCCGCATGGTCGATAAAATCGCGCAGCCCGCTGCCTTCTTCCTTGTCGTAATCGGCGGCCGCGTTTACAAGCTCTTCTAAATTTTCCAGCCGTCCCTCAGCCTCGTCCGAATTCTCCGATCTAAGCAGATCACCGTAACCCGTGTCTTCTATAGCTGCTATGACGACGTCCGACACCGGCCGGTCGGTTTGCGCCGCATCGCCCAATTTTGTTTGCAGGCGTTCGAGAACGCGTTTGAACCCTCGGAACGACTCCTTCGCGCGCGGCGTCAGGTTCACGGTACCGGCGTACGCGCGGTCGGTCAGAATGCTCATCGCTTCCCACAGCGAAACGCCGAGATCTTTCGCACGAAATTGAAGCTCGTCGAGCGAGGTTTTCCCAAGCCCGCGCGGCGGCGTGTTTATCACCCGCATCAGCGCGATATCGTCCTGCGGGTTGAGCGTTAATTTCAGGTACGCGATGACGTCCTTGACCTCGGCCCGCTCGTAAAACGAAAATCCACCGACGATGTTGTAATCGATCCGCAGGCGACGCAGAGCTTCTTCAAACAGCCGCGACTGCGCGTTCGTGCGGTAAAGGATCGCGACTTTTTCGTTCGGCCGCTTCCGCCTGTGTTCCTCGACCTTAGAAGCGATAAAACGTGCTTCGCCGTCGGCGTCGAAAGCCTGGTAATAAAATATTTTTTCGCCGCCCGGATTTGCCGTCCACAGCTTCTTTTTCTTCTGATTGATGTTGTGTTCGATGATGGCGTGCGCGGCGTCAAGAATGGTTTGCGTCGAACGATAGTTTTGTTCAAGCAGTATCACTTTCGCCGCCGGAAAATGCGTTTCAAAATCGAGAATATTCCTTATGTCCGCTTGCCGAAATCCATAAATACTCTGGGCGTCGTCGCCGACAACGCAGATATTTTTCTGCTTCTCGGTCAGATATTGGATCAGCGAAAACTGCAGCGGATTTGTGTCTTGATATTCGTCAACAAGGATGTACTTGAATCGGTCGTTGTACTTGTCCCGAACTTCCTTCGAACGCGACAACAGGTGCACAGTTTTGATAAGCAGATCGTCAAAATCGAGTGCGTTGGCGTTCCGCAGCCGCTCAACATAAAGCTTGAAAACGCGTGCGATCGCCGCTCGCTTTTCGTCGGTATATTCGACGCTCGACGCAAAATTATCCGCGTCGTCACCTTTGTTCTTCGCAGAACTTATCGCGGAAAGCACGTATCGCGGCGCAAGCTGTTTTTCGTCAAAACCGATGTCCTTGATGCAAGCCTTTATCACTTTCAGCGAATCGTCGGTGTCGTAGATCGTGAACGACCGCGTAAATCCTTCGTCCAGCTTGTCGATGTCCTGTCTGAGAATTCGAACACACAGGCTGTGAAAGGTCGAGATAAGCGGCGCCGACTGCAGCCTTTCGCCTTTTAGCAGTTCCGTCACACGCGCCCGCATCTCGGCCGCCGCCTTGTTCGTGAACGTCACCGCGAGGATGTTGTGCGGGGGAACTTGTTTTTCCGCGATCAAATAAGCGATTCGCACCGTGATGACCCGCGTTTTCCCGGAACCCGCACCGGCGAGTATCAAAAGCGGTCCTTCTGTGGTTTTTACGGCTTCGACCTGTTGAGGATTTAGTGAAGAAAGAATGTCCATTGGTACTATCGATTTTAAATGCTGGTTCGTCCCGCGTCAAAAATTCTTTGCCGACTTGCAACCTATTGTGCAGTTGACGTATCTCAAAAAATATTCACCAATTCCTCCCTGCTGTTTCTGCGCCTTTTGCAAATTTTTCCTTATGTTTCAATAATTTGAATTTATACGAAAAAATGGATAACCGTTTTCAGTTTTGAGTTGGAAACTGCCATATAACTGTACTTTTGACCTTATTTTATAGGGTTTCGAGCAGTCGGCGATTTTGGCTTTAAACTTGCGTATTTAATATTTGAATATTTGCGAGCTTTTTTGAATAGGTTTGTCTATCACTGCAACCGCTGTTCACAAAGGTGTCTTGCAGCATCGCAATTCAATCAAAAAATCTCATGGAACGATGATTTCGGCGTAGGCAATTTTATGCGCCGTCCGGCATTTGGACCTGTTGGATCTTTGAAAAATCAGATATGTACACAGGATCAGTTCCGGACTTGGAATCTAAGTTCATTTTTTGCAGGAGGGAGGGTTGTTGGATTTGTCTGCTTTCGCGTCGCCGTCTTCCATACGACAGTTGGGCGGGAGCAAGCTTTTTGCAAGGCAAATTCGTAACTATTTCTTTCCCCGATAAACGCATCGAGGAAATCTTTCATGAGGAGTAATCTATGTATAGGAAGATTTTTCTGTTTTTGCTTGTGTCATGCCTGCTCGGCCTCTTTACTGTGGCCGCGATGGCACAAGATATCCAAACCCGTGGTTCAATTCGCGGTAACGTGACCGATCCTAACGGCGCGGCAGTTGCTGGTGCAACTGTGACTGTCAGCGGTGCTGCCGGCGATCGAACTACAACAACATCAGACACGGGCGCCTATGAGGTCTCAAACCTTAATCCCGGTGTTTACACGGTAAAAATTACCCAGGCAGGTTTTAGCTCCGCTGTCGCCAATAACCAAACGGTTTTTGTCGGCAAGGCAACGACGGTCGATGTTAAGCTCGCACTTGGCGGAGCGCAGGCAACTGTTGAGGTCACAGCGGGAGCCGAGGTCGATCAGCTAAGTACAGCTGTCGGCAGCAACCTGAACGACCAGTTATTCCAAAATATCCCTGTCACACGCGGCGTTTCCGGCCTCTTTTATCTTGCACCCGGAACAACCGACGGCCTAGGCGGCGGACGCGACAATCCATCGATTTCCGGCGGTTCCGCCCTTGATAATCTCTACATCGCTGATGGGGTAAACATTACCAATTCGGCTTTTGGCGGAATCGGCACGTTCTCGCGTGTTTACGGCGCTCTCGGTACCGGCATTAATACCTCGTTCGTCAAAGAGGTCCAGGTCAAAACGGGCGGTTTCGAACCGCAGTATGGTCAATCCACAGGCGGCATCGTCAACATCATCACGCAATCGGGCGGCAACGCCTTTCATGGCGCGATCTACGGCTATGCAAAGCCGGACCAATTCGAGGGCAGGTACAAACAGCGCGACGATTTTTCGGTAAATAAAGTCGGCGAGCTTCACGCCCGCGAAAACTATGACGCCGGCGTCGATGTGGGCGGTCCGATCATTAAAGACAAACTTTTCTTCTTCGGTTCGTTCAATCCCAGCGTTCGGCGCGATCTGGTCGAGGGCGCAGTCGGATCAGGCTTACGCGACCTGCTTGGTGAACATGTCCAGCGGTATCGAACTCTCAATTACGCGGGCAAGATCGACTGGAACATTACCACAAACCACACATTTTCATTCTCGATATTTGGCGACCCGACAAAAACGAATGTTTCTTCGTTTAACACCCTAAATATCGATAACACCACGGCATTCAGCAAATTGGCCTATGGCTCCCGCAACATGTCATTCCGTTATAACGGCATTCTTAGTCCAACCTGGACGGTGTCTGCTGCCTACAGTCTGAATCAAAACAGGTTCGATGAAAGCGGATTTGCCGACATTAATCAGATCGTTGATGACACGGGTCCTGATGCCGGGGGATCTCGCGGCGCATTTACTGCGGTTGGTCTTGGTTTTGTCGAGCCGACAAAAGGCTCAACCCATGGCCTCACATTTGATACGACCAAGATATTCAATTTCCTCGGCCAGCATTCTATCGGCGTCGGGTATCAGTTCCAGCGCGGGGCGTATAGCGGTAACCGCGATCGAAGCGGGCCAAAATACACGATACCGGCGAAGAATGCTTCAGGTGGCGATCTTGCAACGTTAATTCCGGCAACCGCACCCGCAATTGGAGGAACAGTCAACGCAGCTTGGCAATTGCGAATCGCTCCGGACGATTGCACGTTATGTCCTTTCTTTAATGTTCCTGGAGTTGGCTTACAGCGTGTATTACTCCGACAAGTCCGAGGAGAATACGGTGAACCTGTCTTCAGCACGAATTCTAACTATCAGGCCGGCTACCTACAAGACACCTGGCATGTGAACCGCTTTATCACCGGTCTCGCCGGTGTTCGCTGGGAACAGGAAAAGGTGATCGGCAGCCCGTCCGCATCGGGCGAACGTGTCCATTACACGTTTGTAAATCAATGGGCACCGCGCTTGGGCGTCACAGTCGATCCGTTCGGAAAAGGCAAGATGAAAGCCTATTACAATTTCGGACGCTTCTATGAATATCTACCGCTCGATTTAGCAGAACGATCACTGTCCGCTGAGCAGGACTTTACTGGGGCGAGATTTGCACCTGAATTTACTTCCTGCGTGGTTGACGGCGTGACAGATCGCTGTGCGGTTATCAATTCATTCGGAACGGTTAATCCTGTTTACGACGCTGCACACCTATTGAACAAGGCAGCAGGCGGAGTCACTAACGGTATTACTGTTTCTGCAAACGATCCGTCAAATCCTATTCTGCGAGGAACCAAGCTTGGCTACTTGGACGAGCACGTAGTCGGTTTTGAAACCCAGTTGTTGAAAAATTGGACATTTTCAGCCCGATACATTGACCGTAGGATCAAGCGCATCGTTGAGGATGCCGCCGTCCTATCACCCGAAGCAGGAATCGCAGGGCTGTTTGGCCAAGCCTACTTCTTGGGTAATATAAACAGTAAACTTGACGCTGCTATCAACCCGATTCCAAACGTTTATACACCGGGCGGACCTGTTCCGGCCGCTTGTGTAGCCAGCGATGGCACTGTGCCGTTTGATCTTGGAGTTGTTACAGATCCTCGAGACGATACGAAAGTTCTTGGAGCTCTCTGTTACACCGCTGATCCAAACGCAGGTAATTTTGGTTCGGATGGCAAGCCGGATGGTTTCCCTGACCCGGTCCATATTTACCGGGCGGTTGAGATCGAGTTCAACAAGCGATTCTCCGACAACTGGCAGTTACTTGCAAATTGGCGAATTGCCACGCTGCGAGGTAATTACGAAGGCCACCTTCGTAATGACAATGGCCAGACTGATCCGGGGATCAGCTCGTTGTTCGACTTTACTGCAGGTGATTTCAATTTATTGGGTGACCAGTTTGCTGTCGGTCCACTTAATTCAGACCGTCGTCACGTTATTAACGTTTTCGGCAGCTATTCATTCGGAAAAACCGGATTTGGGAGCAGTTTCATGGGCGACAGGCTGAACGGTCTTACCCTTGGATTCGGGTTCCACTCCGAATCCGGCTTGCCCATAAGCGAATTGTTGGCTCACCCTGTTTATCAGAATGCAGGCGAAATCCCGGTGGGGGGTCGCGGCAAACTCGGCCGTACGCCGTGGGACAGCAGATTGGATCTGCATGCAGACTATCCATGGCAGTTGAACGAACGCATGCGTATCAAATTTGTTGCAGACTTCTTTAATGTAACAAATACCCGAAAGGTACGTACATTCAATGAATTTCGGGAAATTACACTTGGGACCAACAACGTCGACTTCTTACAACCGCGCACATTCCATGACCCATTCAGTATGCGTCTTGGTATGCGGTTTGAATTTTGATCGGTTCCTGCCGGATCGATCTTTTGTGGAGGGAACAATCTTAGTTCCCTCCCCTTTCTTTTTGGTAAAGGCAATTTGTGATAGATTACTTTTACCGATTCTCATCAATCTCTCCCAGACAGGTGTTTTATGTCAAAGCTATTTCTTTCCCGATTCAATGGTCTCTTGGTTGTAGTTGCCTTTTCAGCAAGTGTTGTTATCGGCCAGGGTCGTGTTCCCGCCAATTTCAGCTTGCAGGTAAGCGGAATGATCAGATACGCCGCAACGCACCAGCCTGCCGAAAATGTTCTGGTCCGCATCGAAAGCTTTAGCGGCGGATTGGTCGGCCAAATGACGACCGACAGAACCGGACGGTTCACGTTTTCGGGCCTGATAGGTCAGCAATTTATTGTTACCGCTCATGCTCCCGGATTTTACGATCTGCGTGAAAATGTGGAATTGCTTACCCAGAACACAGCCTATCTGAACATGGAGCTCGTCGCCGACAAGAACGCTATCGGATCGAATAACACTGGCAGTAACGGCGAGTTTACCTCGCTGCCGGTCATAAATGCCGCCGTCCCGGCCGATGCACAGACCGAGTACGCAAAAGGACAGGAGCTTCTTAACAACAAGAACGCCTCCAATGCCGTTAAAAATTTTGAAAAAGCGGTCGCGATCTATCCGAAATATCTCGAAGCACAGATCGCATTGGGCCTGACGTATATGGACCTGCAAAAATGGGACAAGGCCGAAAAGCCCTTGCTCGCGGCGATCGAGATCAATCCGGAAGCATCAACCGCATATTTTGCTCTTGGCGAAGTTTATCGCCGCGAAAAGAAATACACCGAGGGCGAAAACATTCTCACACGCGGGTTCAAACAGAACGCAAATGCTGCGCAAGCCCATCTGACGCTGGCGGAAATATATTGGGACCGCGCACCGTTGTCTAAGGACGAAGCTCAGTTTCGAAAGGACGCGGAAAGTTCGTGGAAGGAAGTAAGCCTTGCGATAAAACAGGACCCGAACCTCGCCGAAGCTCACCTGCTGGCCGGAAATCTGCTGCTTCGGGCACGCCGCGGCGCCGACGCTCTCGAGCATTTTGAGCAATACCTAAAACTCAAACCCGACGGTCAATTCGCTGCCGAAACAAGAACATTGGTTCAGAAAATAAAGGACTCGCTCGCGAAACAAGCGAAGAATAGTTAGCCCGGTTTTTTGCGTTTTTCGCGTTCTTCGCGTGAAATTACCTGCCGCAAAGGAGCAAAGTTGCAAAGATATTTCCAATATCACGCTTTCAGGATGCCGCTTCATAAATAAAACTCTGTACTATTTGTGGAACTCGCGCTAAACTGGCATGCCGGAACTTCTCAGGAAGATCCGGTTCGCCGTCTTGCCGTTGGATCTTTGAAAAAAACGTTGAGACAGTGGGACAAGTGGGACAAACGCTAAATCCTTTGTTTTCAATAACAGTTTTGTCCCAGCTTGTCCCACGCTGGGACAAATTGGGACAAAAACAAGAAGATTTGGCGAAACAAAACTGGGCGAGGCAGCTATTTGACAAGAGCCTGGATTTCCTTAAATCGCGGATGCTTTGCGTCCCGCATCATCTCGAACAGAGCCATTTCGACGCTCGATGGAACAACGCCTGAGGCAAACATCTTCGAAAGCCCGGCCTGTTTGTCACGATCAAAACGAGAGGCGACACAGTCGGTCAGCAGATGCACTTGCAAGCCCTGTTCGAGCAGATCATGCGCGGTCTGGTTAACGCAGATGTGAGTTTCCAAACCGCACAGGACGATCTGGTCCTTTCCGTTCAACGCGTCAAGCACCGCCGGTTCCCTGCCGGCGCTGAATCTGGTTTTCTCGACGATGACGGGCTCCGGTTCAAGCGAAAGCAATATCTCCTCCGCGGTGCGCCCTAGGCCTTTTGGATACTGTTCGGTCACGATCGTCGGGACCGCGAGCATCGGAAAACAGCGAACCGCCAGGTTGATCCGTGATGCGACCGTTGAAAAATCGTTGACGACAAATCGAAACGCTTCCTGGAAATCGACGACCATCAGCAGCGTCCGGGAAATGTCGAGCGTATTTCTGTGAGCCATAATTGGGTCAGTCCGCCGGCGCCGCCTTTTTCTCGGCCTTTCGCGCTTCGCGTTCCCGCTTTTCTTTCATTTCCGCCCTGTAGGTTTTGAAAAAGAAGTACAACGTTGCGCCGCACAGAATGAAGATCAGGATCATCATCGCAACGATAAAATATATTTCGGCACGTGTAGCTCCGGGCATAACTCAAGTTTAGAGTCACGAGATTTTCCGCGCAAGCCGGTAATTGGTTTATGAGGATTTTTCCTTTTTCTGGTCAGCCCGCGTCCGGTTTTTTTCGCGGATCTGCGTATAGGGATCGGTCTCACCGCCGACCCAACGGTACCAGACGATCTTTGCAATATCTGCCATCAGCTGCTCGCGGGTCCAGCCGTCGTCGGTCGAATCGGCGATGTAAACCGCAATGGCGATATGCTTCCCATCCGGCGTCGTGATTATGCCGATGTCGTTCGTCGCTCCGGTAACTCCGTCCTTTGTTCCGCCTGTTCCGGTTTTATGAGCGAACGGCGTGCCCGACGGGAGTCCTGCCCTGATACGACGGCGGCCGGTATTTGAATCGGTAAGGCACTCCAGCAGCAGCCTGCGTGTCGGTTCGGAAAGCGAGTTGCCAAACTCGACCTCGCGCAGCAACGCGATCGATGCACGGGGCGTGGCCCAGTTTCGATACTGCGTTTCCCA
>DATJGV010000326.1:0-5504 GCA_035494575.1 Pyrinomonadaceae bacterium
TATCGCGTCGATCAACGCACGATTCGGCGGGTCTAGCTGCTGGTCGCCGTGCCTGCCCGAGCCGGTATAGAAGATCGTGTTTTCCGTATCGCCGTGAAAATCGGGGTAACACGGATTGATACGGCCAAAGTCGGTCAAAAGCGAAACAAGACGGCCGTTTCGATGATGAATGCCATTGCGTATCCTGTGGATCTCGGAAACCTCGGCCCACGTTAATATTTGGCCCGGCCGCAAACCATTCAACAGATCTTTACGGCTCATCGTCGTCATCGTCTGCGTTGCCAAAACGGTAAACCAGAAAACCCGTCGCCCGTGCCGGACGGCCGTTGTCTGTCGGACGATTGAATTTTGAAGCGAGCGCCGCTTGTTCTGCTTCGTCCCAAAGCAGTTTATTTCCCGTACGTGCGTGGGCCGTCATCACATCGCCGTTCTCATCGATCAAAACTTCGACCTGCACTAACCCGGACGCTCCGGCTTGTTTTGCTTTGATCCGATAGATCGGCTTTGCGGCGGAGATCACCTCATAATTCAAAAATGTATATTTGTCGCCAAGGATCGGGCCTGAATAAGGTTTCAACTGACCACGTTGCGGCGTTGCCCGCGGCGCCGCGCCTGGCCGGACATTTTTTCCGCCGCTTCCGCGAACTTTTGTTTTTGTGCCCTGCGAATATTTGCTCTTCGACCCCGAGCCCCCGCCCGCATTCTCTTTTGCATTCGAACCCGACGTCCCGGCGGCCTCGTCCACGGCGACGATCGCGCCTCCTCCGCCGGCAGGCTGAGCAAAAAGATCGCGTTCGAGACATCCCAGAGCGAAAGCCGTTCCGATAACCGCTACCGAAACAAAATACGGCAGAAAGTGTTTCATTTTAAAGAAACCTCCGACGAAAATGATTTGAAAGATTGTATCACTTTGAACAAGGCTTTATTTTGAAAAGATGATCAAAAAAGCGATTCGCGCAATATGGCGGACATTGCCGCCGCAAGCGCGCCTCAAAATTGTAAGAGCGACTCAGCGAAAATTTACCGCATCGGCTGCCGCGATCGTTATCAACGACAAAAGCGAGGTGCTGCTGCTTGATCATGTTTTGAGGCCGTTTGCCACGTGGGGTTTGCCGGGCGGCTTTCTGTCGCGCGGCGAGCAGCCTGAGGCCGCGCTCAAACGCGAAATTCGCGAAGAGGTCGGCGTCGAGATAACCGACATTTCGCTTTACCGCGTCCGAAACCACGACCGCCATGTGGAGATACTCTACACGGCGAGATCGAATCAAACGCCGCAAATAAAAAGCCGCGAAATCGTCAATTGCGGCTGGTTTTCTGCGGACGATCTGCCCGAACGCGTCAGCCCCGGACAGAAACGAATGATCGAGGAAATCTTAAACCCCAAATTTGATTAAAGCCGTTTGAGTGCTTAAAATTAAGTACTTACCAATTGATGCAGAGGCCCGCACGGTAGTAAGGGCAAAATTAAAAGGAGATACAAATGGTCAATCTTGTTCCGTCCGCCGATTCGGTAATGAAAATTCTCACGGAAACCGGCGCCTATCGCCGCGGTCATTTCATTTATCCGAACGGCAAGCACGCTTCGCATTATTTTCAGATGCCGCTGGCGTTCAGGTTTTACGATAACGCGCGAATTCTTTCCGTCGGTCTTAGCCGGCTGTTTCGCATGGAAAAATCGATCTCAAGCCGTTTGCCGAAAGTGTCCGTGATCAGCCCGAGCCCGGGCGGTATCATGGTCGCCTTCGGCGTTCGCGAAGCCCTCAATGCCGAGCAGATCTACTGGGCGGAAATGGAGGACGGCAAGCGTCAGTTTCGGCAATATGTTTCGGGTGGAGATATCTATCCCGCGATCATCGTCGATGACATTTTGCGGTCCGGCAAGGCGATGCAGGAAACCATTGACCTGGTAAAAGGAATGGGCGCCGAAGTGATCGGGTGCGGAGCCATTGCAAAATTCGAAGACGCACCGAACGAGTTCAGCGGTGTTCCGGTCAAGAGCCTCATGTCGTTCGACGTGAATTTTTATGAAACCGAGGAAGAGTGGAAACACTCGCGCAGCGCGTCGGAATCTGAAGAGGAAAAGGTAAGATTTTAGGAGAGTGAGCAGTAAGCGGTGAGCTGTTAAGAAGAATTTCGTGACCGTGCTATTACTGCTTACTGCTCACCGCTCACTAGATCTCGTGTCTGTTCGCCAACGCCCTATCCATTGTCACTTCATCGACAAACTCAAGGTCCGACCCGACCGGCATTCCCATCGCGATCCTGGTAACTTTTACACCTAACGGCTTTAGCAATCGGGCGATGTAGTTTGCGGTCGCTTCGCCCTCGGTCGTCGGATTGGTCGCGACTATGACCTCGAGAACCTCGACCCCTTCGTTATTTTCAGGCATCAAACGCGGCAGCAGGTTGGCAAGCATCAATTCATCCGGGCCGATACCGCGAATCGGAGAGAGCGAGCCATGCAGTATGTGATAAAGACCTTTGTACGAGCGCGTTTTTTCGACGGCGACAAGATTGTAAGGTTCCTCGACAATGCAGATGAGTGAGCGGTCGCGTTTAGGATTTGAGCAGTACATGCACGGATCGACGTCCGTGAGGTTGTTGCAGATCGAGCAGAATACGATCTTTTCTTTTACTTCGATCAGTGCTCCGACAAGCTCCTGAACCTCGGGCAGCGGGCGGCGCAGTATGTGAAACGCCATCCGCTGCGCGGACTTTTGCCCGACGCCCGGAAGGCGTTTGAATTCGTCGATGAGTTTGGCTACAGGCTCCGAGTAATCGAGCATTGCAATTTTGGATCTTGGATCTTGGATTCGAAAGGACTTGGCGCCAACCTGAACCTGAAAGCCCCGAGTTCCCAGATCCGCAATTACATCATCCCCGGCGGCAGCATTCCGCCCAGTTTTCCTTTTAGCGATTCTTCGACCTTGCGGTGAGCTTCATTGAGCGCGGCGACCGTCAGGTCCTGTATCATCTCAACGTCTCCGTCCTTGACGAGATCGGGCGAGATCTTAAGTTCGACCACTTCGAAATCACCGCGCATTTTTACCGTCACCGCCCCGCCGCCAGCGGTAGCGTCAACGACCGTGTCTTTCATCTCGCGGCTCATTTTTTCCTGCATTTGCTGAGCCTGTTTCATCATCGAGTTGATATCAAATCCGCCTGGCATTTTCATAACTTTCGTCCTCTAAAATTTTTATTTCAATAAAGTTAATCGTAGCTTTACGGGTAAGCATTTGCAAATAGAAATGTTCGGCGGCTGTGGCTCTCCACAGGCGGCTTCCGTGCATCGTATCGTTTCGCTGATCGACCTTGCAGAGTTTAATTAGTTAGCTTTGGAGGGCTGGATCATATGAACGGAGAAAATAACAGATATTGGCTTAATGTAGGGACGGCGCTGGCGATCGGACTTGCCGCATCATCATTGATCTTTGGATGGTTTTACGCAAAAACCAAAAAGAGCGACGACGCCATCACGGTTACCGGTTCGGCGAAAAAGCGCATCAAATCGGACCTTGTTGTCTGGAGTGCCGGGGTGTCGTGCCAGTCACCGCAATTGTCGGACGCTTACAAACAGCTTTCGACAAGTGTCCCGCGCATTAAGCAGTATTTGCTCGGCAAAGGGATCGCCGATAACCAAATGACGACATCTGCTATCACCACCACGACATTGAAAAAACGAAATGAAAACGGCATCGAGACTTCCGAAATTACCGGGTATTCATTGCAGCAGCAGGTCGAGGTTAGATCGAACGACGTTGATAAGGTGGCCCAGATCGCACGCGAGGCGACCGAGCTGATAAATCAGGGCATACTTATCGAATCGAACGCGCCGCAATATTACTACACCCAGATCGGCGACCTTAAGATCGAAATGCTGGGCGAGGCTGCCAAGGATGCCAAGGAGCGGGCCGAAAGGATCGCCGCCAGCACCGGGAATTCCGTCGGGCCGGTTCGCTCCGCGAGAATGGGCGTGCTGCAGATAACGCCGGCCGATTCGACCGAGGTGTCTGATTCGGGAATCTACGACACCTCGACGATCGACAAAGACATGACGGCCGTTGTCAATATCAGTTTTGCTGTTGACTAGCTGGTTTATAAAGACCGCACGTAGTCCGCGACCTGGGCGATCTGCTGCCGCGTCAATTTCCTTCGAAATGCGGGCATGTCGGCACGTCCATTGGTTATCGCTCGTGTGATCTTTGCCGTGCTCATACTCTTGATATCGTCGCTGGTAAGGTCCGCCGCCTCGAGCTTTTTGCCCAGCCGGGTTTCGGCCCGGCCATCGGCTCCGTGACATCTTGCGCAATTTTGAATGTACAGCGATCTCGGGCTCGACACGCTTTCCGCAGTTCTATCGTCTGTGAGCGGAAGATAAGCGTGGGCCGCGCCCGACGCAGCGAAAACAAAAGCGATCGCACAGAAACTTAAAAAGGCGGCGACCTTTAATCTGGTTTGCATTACAAATCTCCTAGTGTTTCATTTTCGACGGGCGGAAACGTAAAAACACCTGCCAGCCGCCGTGCGTCGTTCCTCCATAATACGCATTTAACGACGAAGGGTTTGTGTTTGCCGTAAACATTGCGCCCATGCCGACGTCGATTCCTTTGTCCTTTACAATATCGCGGATGTATCCGAGCGAGTACGCTCCGACCCAAAACATCCCGTGTTCGTCGGGCGGATCGAGGACAAGTTCGTGCCCCGATTTTTGCACGCGTTCGATGCGGCCAAAAACGGCGTTCTTATAAAAATCATAATTGCTTTCGAATAAAAAAGAGTTTGACCTTTCGCCGTTGCCGTAATTTTGTCCCCATGCAAATGTGCTTGCCCAGTTTTTTTCATCACCGAATTGCTTGTTGTAAATTGCCGATGCGGTCGTCCGCCGCAAGATCCTTAATTCCGGTTCCGCGGGTTCCGGATCTTTCAGATAACCGTGCGAGATCTGAAACGCCCAGTCTTTTGTCGGGTTCCACGACACACGGCCGCTGAATGAATTCAGCTTTGGCTTGTCAAAATTCCAGCGGTTCTCGTCCGGTTCGGTTCCCTTGAAAGCGCTCGCCTCAAACTTTACTTTCCCTAAACTGTAACCCGCCGTCAATACACCCCAGGTGATATGCGTAGCGTCCTGCCAATGGTGCGAGATCGGCGCGTCCGGGTTATTCATCGCAGAAATTCGGTGCATAAACGTCGGCGGCCCGAGAGCCGGTTCGCCCGGGTAACCTGCGTAGAAATAGACCGAGTTCTTATTGTTGAATTTGTACGAATACGAAACCGACAACTCGGTAAAAAGATCGTGCGGATGCTGACGGTCGTGGATCGGCTCGCCACGATACTGCTCGCCGCTTTGGTACAACAGCGGATATCCGTAGCCGCGTTCGATCAGCGGATCGAGACTCATCATCGCACGAAAACCGAACTGGGACTTTTCGTTTATCGGCTTCGAATACATCGCCATGAACATAGACGGAGCGTCAACACGCTGCCGGCTTCCCTTTCCGGCGGCC
>DATJGV010000327.1:0-7274 GCA_035494575.1 Pyrinomonadaceae bacterium
CGGCCATCTCTTGCTCTCGTCGGCCGAGATCGCTCGTGAACGGGGCATAGCCGAGGACGGCTATCGCGTCGTGATCAACACAAATGCGGACGGCGGGCAGACGGTTTTTCACCTTCATGTTCATCTGCTCGGCGGCAGGCCATTCGTTTTTCCTCCGGGATGATCCGCAAAAATAATCGTTTTTATTTATGACAAAGGTTTTAATATTTTTCTTTTCTGCTGCGCTCATTTTGTCGGGATTTGCGTGTTCGCGAAACGGCGGCTCAGGTGCCAATGCAAACAATGCAGCAACCGATGCGGGTCAGACATTTACGGACGCGAACGCGGCCTTGGCCGAAGGCAACCGCCTGCTCGCGGCAAACGAGGCCGAAGCGGCGATAAACGCCTATAAACAAGCGACGGCGCTCGATCCCAACCTTGCCGAAGCGTACTTTAAAATGGGCATTGCGTACTCGCTGATAGAAATGCAGCAAAAGCAAAGCGCCGACGCGCCCGAAACGCCCGAACCTGACGAAAAGGGAAAGAAGCCAAAGGAGATCAAAACCGAATCGGAAAAAGCATTCGAAAAAGCCGTCGAAGCTTATAAAAAGATCATCGATAATAATCCGAACGATGACGTTTCCTGGTTCAACCTGGGCCGTTCGTACAACAAGCTGAACGAGGACCCGGACGCCGAAAAAGCGCTTCGCCAGGCCGTCAAACTAAAGCCGGACGATACTGAATATCAAACCGAACTGGGCGCAATTCTGATCAAGCTCGCAAAATATTCCGAAGCTGTAGCAGCGCTGAACAAAGCGCTTGAGATCGACGCGGACAATTCGGAAGCTCAGGAACTGCTCGACGACGCCAAAGCAGGTAAAAAACGCGTCGATTATGCGCTGCCAAAGAAAGAGGACAAGAACGCGAACAAACAGGACGCGAACGCCAATGCGAATGTAGAATTACCCACTAATTCACAAATCCCTCCGCCCCCAGCGATAAAGCAATCGCCAAAACCGCCGGCGAATCATCAGTAGGCAGAAGGCAGTTGGCCGAAGAAGGTTGTAGAGCTGCCGTGCCAAAGTTGGAGTGACTAGCGTGTCAGAACCGGGAGCGATAGCGACTGGGTTTCTTATGCCGTGAGGATCGGGCAATGTGGAATGACACGACATCCCGCTGGCGGTTTTCTTTACGTTCCGCTGTTACGGGACGTGGCTTCATGGCGACGAACGCGGCGATCGCAATAATAACACTTACGGTTCTCCGAGGATCGCGGCTAACAGCCCCGACATTGCCCCTCCAGCGTGACGCGAAACAACACACTTCGGCACTCACGTGTATCAACTTGACATTCCACCGCCAACCAATCAAATTAACCTTGTGGCTGCAAAATTCCATATTTTGCAGCCCTGTTAGCATCTATGAAGATCGAGATCGAACCGTCACAATCGCTTTCACTCGAACGCAAGGTCAAAATGCAGGAGGCCCGCGAGGGCATCATCGACCGTCTTGCGCGAGATCTGCCGACGAACATTGACCTCGAAAGGTTTTTGACCGTCGTGGTTTCCGAGATCGGCCGAATGCTCGAAGCCGACCGGTGCGACGTGTTGCAGCTGTCGGAGGGTACAGAACTGCAGATCAGCCACGAATGGCGAAAAGACAAATCGATACCATCAAGCCGCGGCACGACGATCCCCATCGACGTTCAAAAAATCGCGGAGCGTTTCGACATCTCAAAACCGATCCGCATAAACGACACGTCAAAATCGAAGGACTCGACGCTGAAGTTTTTTGCAAAAGCGTTGGAGACACGTTCGCTTTTGATAATTCCCATCTCGTTGAACGGCAAGGTCCTGGGCCTGCTTGGGCTTCACGACACCCACGCGCCGCGCGAGTGGCTTGACGAGGAAGTTACGTTTCTCGAATCGATCGCCCGTCAACTTGCGATCGGTTACCAGTACACCAGTCTCTACGTAACACAGGAGCAGGATTCGCGGCGGACGAACGCTTTGCTCGAGATCGCAAACACGTTAAATTCTCACTCGGATTTTAAAGAAGTTTCTTCGCTCGTGCTGGAACGTGCGATCGGCCTTGTCGGGGCCGATTACGGAGCGCTGGGCGTGCTGGATCAAACCGGAAAACGCATATCGCTTGCGTCGTTCAAGGCCGCCGAAGGGATCAAACCCGGCCGTGTACTGCGAATGATCGAGGATCACGGAAAATCGCTCGACATCGAGCCGTTTCCCGCGCTTGGCGACATTTTGCGTGACAGAAAAACGGTTCGGTTGATCGATAAACAACTTCCCTTCGCGATTCGCCTGATCTTCAACACGCAGCTTGGCGGCAAGGCCGCCCTCGTTACACCGGTTCGCGTCGGCGGCCAGGCATTTGGCCTGCTCGGCTTTGTATGGAGCAAGGAAAGCACGTTCGCAGACCACGACATCGCCCTTGTCGAAGGCATCGCCGACCAAATCGGCACGGCGCTTGAGCGCGACCAGCTGTCGGCTGAGGTGATGCGATTAAAAACTGAGCTGTACCAGCGGCACAGCGAAATAATCGGCCAGGCGCCGTCGATCCGACGCGCGATCGAGCTTGCGCTCAACGTTGCGAACACGAACACGACAGTTCTTGTTCAGGGCGAGTCCGGAACCGGAAAAGAGCTTTTAGCGAATTTGATCCACTACAATTCGGGCCGCGAAAACAAACCGTACATAAAGATAAATTGCGGGGCGATCCCGGAAACTCTGCTCGAATCGGAACTTTTCGGCCACGAAAAAGGGGCATTCACCGACGCCCGGTCGCGCCGTCAAGGCCGGTTCGAAGAAGCAGACGGCGGCACCCTTTTTCTTGACGAGATCGGCGAGATGTCACCGCAGGCCCAGGTAAAATTGCTTCGTGTGCTGCAGGACGGCGAATTTACGCGTATTGGCGGAAAAGAGGTTCTCAAGACCGACGTCCGGGTGATCGCGGCGAGCAATATCGATCTGGAAAAAGCGATCGAAAACGGGGCGTTTCGGCGCGACCTTTACTATCGCTTGTCGGCGTTTCCGATCGTTTTACCGCCGCTTCGGGACCGGCTTGAGGATATTCATCTTTTGGTATTCCATTTTCTTGAGATTTACAAAGAAAAGACGGGCCGCTTTATCTCGGGCATTTCTAAAGAGGCGATGCGGGCGCTCGTTAATTACGAATGGCCCGGCAACGTCCGCGAGCTGGAAAATGCCGTTGAACGAGCGGTGATCATCGCTTCTGGACGGCAGATAGAGCTTGACGACCTGCCTGAAGCCATAAGTAAGAAAGCCTTCGAGGCGTTTGCGCAGGCCCGGCAGGAACGCGCGAAAGCCGCCGGCGAAGGCCGCTCGATCGGCATCCATCTCGAGCTCCCGGCCACGATGGAAGAAATAGAACAGCAGGTGATCGAGGCAACTATGGATTATGCCGAAGGCGATAAATCTCGAGCATCGCGTTTGCTTAATATCGGCCGTAAGACGCTTTACCGAAAACTTGATCAGTACGAAGCCGAAAGAAAAACGTAACTGTTTCCCAGACAATTCGGATTTGCGCATTTTCCGAAATTTAGTATTTTAAAGTATAAAGGTCTTAAGAGGTCAATAGATGTCCGTTGCAGCAGTAGATGTACAACCGTTAGCCGTAGATGTCGGATGCACCGGCGATTCGCTACAAGTGACCCTTGCTGACGGGCGCGAGATATCAGTCCCTCTTAGCTGGTACCCGCGTCTTGAAAATGCGTCGCCCAAGGATCGAAAAAATTGGCAGCTGATCGGCGGCGGGCTCGGCATCCACTGGGAATCGCTTGACGAAGACGTGTCGGTTGAAAGTTTGCTCAGGCTCCGCTAGTTTCCTAATTTCCCGTTGTAGATTCGCGTGTTAGAATACGCACAAGATCGCGTATGAATATCGTTGTCGGCACTGCCGGGCACATTGACCACGGCAAGACTTCACTGGTTAGAGCTTTGACCGGCATCGATGCCGACCGCCTGCCTGAAGAAAAACGACGCGGCATCACAATAGACATCGGTTTTGCCGAGCTCGATCTCGGCGAAATAAAGATCGGGTTTGTCGATGTGCCGGGCCACGAGCGTTTTGTTAAGAACATGCTCGCGGGCGCAAGCGGTATCGATCTCGTGATCTTGGTTGTCGCGGCTGACGAAGGCGTAATGCCGCAGACCCGCGAGCATTTCGAGATCTGCCGATTGCTCGGTATTACGACGGGCCTCGTCATTTTAACCAAAAAAGACCTTGTCGATGAAGAACTGATCGAACTCGTTCGGCTCGACCTGGCCGAACTTGTCGAAGGTTCGTTTCTTGAACATGCGCCCATAATTGCCGTAAGCACCAAAACAGGTGAAGGTATTGCGGATGTCAAACAGGCCCTCGCTAACGCTGCGGCTGCCACACCGGAACGCAGAAACAACATCGTCACGCGTTTGCCGGTTGACCGGAGTTTTTCGGTCAAGGGATTTGGAGCGGTGGTGACGGGCACGCTTGCTTCGGGCAATATTCGTGAGGCTGACGAGCTTGAAATTTTGCCGATAGGCAGAACCGTTCGCGTTCGGGGTATACAAACGCATGGCCGTGCCGTGGCCGCCGCTTACGCGGGCCAGCGGACCGCTGTTAATATCGGCGGCATCGATCATCACGAGATCAGACGCGGCATGGTCTTGACGGAAAAGGGCGTTCTGAGACCGACTCAGATACTGGATACCGAGGTTGAAGTTCTCGAAGGCGCCAAGAACGCTCTGCGATCGCGACAGCGGGTACGCGTGCACATCGGCACGACGGAAGCGTTGGCTCGCGTTCAGGTAATTGAAGATGAAGGCCGGATCGAGCCTGGCTCAAAAGGTTTTGTTCAGCTTCGGCTGGAGGTTCCGGTCGTCGCCGTTCCGTTCGAACGATTTATTATACGAACCTACTCGCCGCAAACAACCATCGCGGGCGGCCGAGTGCTCGACCCGCTGGCTGTCAAGCACCGAAAAAAAGATGCGGTCGTAACGGAGACCTTCCTTGAAAAAACGATAGACGCCGAAAACAAAGAAACGCAGCGGATAAAAAGTATTGTCGGCGCCGCGGGCAAGGGCGGCAGAACATTTGCCGATCTGCAGGCCGCGACAGGTTGGACGGAAGGAACACTTGAACGCGCGATCGTGGATTGCGTAAAGGACGGTGAGCTAATGGAAGCCGGCGCATTGTATCTTGCGCCGCAAGCCTTCGACGAATTTCGCAAAGCCGTCATCAGGGAAATTACCGAAAGCCATCACCGCGATCCGTTATCGAAGGGTATCTCACGCGAGGCTCTTCGGGAAAAGGTCTTCGGCAATCTAAGCCCCGATATTTTCAAGGCCGTGATCGCGGACCTTGAGAAAACGGGAAAGATCGTTTCGGATAAGGACACTGTTAGGATCGCCTCGCACGCGACACAGCTTTCACCTGAAGAAGAGGCACTGCGAAAAAATATCATCGCGATCTATGAACGCTCGGGAGTTGAAGTACCGAAGCTTGCTGACGCGTTGGCCGAGGCAGTCCAAAATACAAAATTTACAAAAGATTTTGCGCAAAAGGTATTTCGCCTTTTGCTTAACGACAAAAAAATAATAAAGGTAACCGATGAATTTTACTTTTTGGCGGACGTAGTAAATGATCTTATCGGAAAGGTGCGGGGGCGCGCCGCCCAAGCGGCTGACCGCTCGATAGATGTCGCGGCGTTCAAGGACCTCGCTGGCATCTCGAGAAAATACGCCATCCCGCTGCTCGAATACTTCGACCGCGAGAAGATAACCGTTCGCTCCGGTGAAAAACGCCTGGTCCTGTAATGCAAAAATTCCTCACCGCAAAATGGCAGGACCTGATAATGGCAAACTACGAGGTCGCCCCCGAGTTGCTGGCGAGCCGTTTGCCCGCCGGTACGGAACTCGATCTTCACGAGGATAAATGCTTCGTTAGCCTCGTCGGTTTTATGTTTGTTGACACGCACGTGCTTGGTGTGCCGGTTCCTTTTCACATTAATTTTGAAGAAGTCAATTTGCGGTTTTATGTCCGGCGCGAAACCGGATCTGAAACGCGCCGCGGCGTCGTGTTCGTCAAAGAGATCGTTCCGCGATCTGCAATTGCATTTGTCGCCCGCACGCTTTACGGCGAACCGTACGAAGCATGGAAGATGAGCCACACGCGTTCCGAAAACGAGGCCGGCTACACCTGGCAAAACCGCGACGGTGCAAATGCAGTACGGGTGAAAATCGGCGAAAATTTAGGCGTTCCGCAATCAGATTCGCACGGCGAATTCATCATCGAGCACTATTGGGGTTACACCCGCCGAAGCGCAACGCGCACTGACGAATACAAGGTTGAACATCCAAAATGGGAACTTTTCTCGGTGATCGAACCTGAGACAAGAGTGGATTTCGGAAAAACGTACGGTGACGAATTTGCTTTTTTGAATGTCCAAAAGCCATACTCGGTCTTATTTGCGAAAGGCTCAAAAATTGCGGTTTATAAAGGGAAAAAGCTTTGACTGCAGAATAATTATTTAATTGGTAATTATTAATTATTTAATTGATATGCAGTCGAACGCTTGTTTTGATCATGGCAATCATCGGCATCATAGCCATAGCACAAAATTACGCTATCGGACGCGGCGGGACTCTGCCGTGGCACTATTCGGCGGACCTTAAATTTTTTAAGCAAACGACGACTGGAAGCGCCATTGTGATGGGTTTCAACACGTGGCGCTCGATCGGTAAACCGTTGCCGAACCGTCTGAATATCGTCCTGAGCCGGAGCGAAAATATCGAGCCTCAGCCAAATGTTATCCTGTTGCGCAGCAGCGAAGAGGTCATTGCGCTTTCGAAATACCTGAACTGCGATGTGTTCATTATCGGCGGTGCGAAGACATACGAAAACTTCGCCGATCGGATCGAAAAATGGATCGTCACCGAGATTCCCCTTGAGGTCGAAGACGCCGATACGTTTATGCCGCGCGATTTTCTGGGTGGTTTTGAGTTGGCAGAAACGAAAGACATTGGCGACGATCTGAGCGTAAAAATCCTGCATCGAAAGTGATTTTATTGTAGAATCTTCGAAAAAAAGGAGATCAACGATATGATGGGCGGAAGGTCTTGGGACGAATGGATCGAGGAATATTCAGAAAGCCATCAAAACTCCGTGAACCGGTTGTGTCACAGTTTCGGCATCCCGATGATCGCGCTTTCGATATTGCTTGTTCCCGTTTCATTTTTTGTCGGCGGTATGTGGCGGATCGCGCTCGGACTTTTCGTCAT